>JAIUOG010000125.1 GCA_020161725.1 Pseudomonadota bacterium | reverse complement strand
ACAAAAATAGATTTAAAAAGCAAAAAACTATTTTTATGGAACAAGATTGTAACTCCGTTTATAAGATATTACCTGTTTTTCTGAAAGATAGGGTATTTTTCAATTGCCAATTTAATCAAGAGCTTTGTGAAAAAAGTCACATGATTTAGGTTATAAGGTAAAATAAAGTCGTTACGGATTTAGTTTGCTTTTTTAAGCCAATCTTTAACATGTTGTTCAGTTTCTTCAATAACCGATACTGCTTGCTCATAGAGCTTAGGAAACAAGTCACATTGGCCTGTTTTTCGATAACGCTCAAGATATTGGCAAGCATACTTCATGCGCGTTGTTCCAACATATACAGCTCCGCCTTTTATTTTATGAGCCAGCTTTTCGACATCATCAAAGTCATCACTGGTAAAAGCAATTTTCATTTTTAAGAGATCTTCTTTTAAGTCTTTTTTAATCAAATTACTTAATAATTCAATAAATATTGCCTTATCACCTAAGTTTTTTAAAGTTTGCTTAACTTCAAGCAGTGGGAATTGTTCGAGTTCAAATAATTCTTCTTCTGTGTCTGGCAAATCCAATTTTGCTTTCTTAATCGGCTCTGCTATTGTTTTTTCTTTTCTAAGGAAGGCATTAAGGATATCAGCGGCATGTTTTTGGGTAATAGGTTTTGAAAGAACGGCATCCATACCTGCTTCAATGTAGCGCTGTTTATTTTCTTCAGCAGCATGGGCAGTAAGGGCTACAATTGGGATATGTTCGCTATCATGTTCTTTTTTTCTTATTTCTTCTGTTATTTGACAGCCATCTTTGCCTTCACCAAGTCCAATGTCCATAAAAATCAAATCATAATGTTTCTTACTAATTTGCTCCAAGGCCTGATTTCCATTTGAAGCAATATCTACATCTGAATTCATTGTTGAAAGAATAGTTTTTGCAACTATCTGAGCTATTTCATTGTCTTCTACTACTAAAATTTTCGATTTTCTATCGGACAAATTTGCTTGATTTTCTTTTGCTGCAGATTGAGGGCAGCAGGATATTTCTCGGGATTGATAGATAGGAAGTTGATTATCAATACCTGTATCGTCATCTAGCAAGGGGGCTTGTAGTGGGAGAATACAAGTAAACGTTGTACCTATTCCTGTTTGGCTATTGACAGATATCTCGCCTTCTAATTCATCAATAAATTGTCTAACAATATAAAGACCTAAACCCGTCCCCTTATAAATTCCTTTATAAGAAGGTGTTAACCGTTTAAATTGCAGATAAATATCTTGTTGTTTTTCTATAGGGATGCCGATCCCGGAATCCGATACTTTAAGCCTTATAATAAGCTGCCTATCTTCTTTTTTTGCTAAATCTGCGGTTAGGGTCACATGACCTACGTTAGTAAAATTGAGCGCATTACCAACTAATTCCAAAATAACGCGATGGATTCGTATTTTGTCACCAATGACATAATTAGGAAGATTGTCAGAAGCAATAAAATTAAGCTGTAATTTTTTCGATTTAGCTTTGGCGATATTCAAATTAATGGCATTTTGTAATAAGGCTTTTAAATCAAATTTTTGTTTTAGTAATGGAATTTCACCTGAACTTACTCGAATGGCTTCTAAAACATCATCCATTAAGTCAAGAAGAGCAAAGCTTGATGCAATGAGATTATCAGCATATTCCTTCGTGTGCGGCTCTTTTGATTCTGATTTAAGTATTTCAGCAAACCCAACAATGCCTGAAAGAGGCGTTCTAATATCGTGACGCATGTTTTCTAGAAATTCGATTTTTGCTTTGTTTGCAGCTTCCGCTTTTTCTTTGGCTAACTTTAATTCTTCTTCAATTTTTTTAATGTGTGTGATTTCAATCGTATTCCCCAAAACCCCGATAACTTCTCCTAGGTGGTTTTAAAGTGGTTTTTTTGTTGATAAGAGAGTGATTTTTTCACCTGTCGGTAATTCAGTGCTTTCTTCTACCGAAATCTCAATACTTTTTTCCATCACTTTTAAATCATTTTTCCGGTAAACTTCAGCAGTTTCTTGGCCAAATATTTCAAAATCAGTTTTATTCAACACTTCATTTCTAAGGCCTATCTTAAGAAAACCCATTCGTTTTAAGCTATTAAGGCAGTGGTTATTAAGGCCAAGCCATTTGCCATCTTTATCTTTCCAATAAATATCACCAGGCAAGTCATTGATGAGGGTTAAATATTCTGCTTGAGTTTTCTTAAGCTGCATGATTGTGTTTTCTAATATACTCGTATCAACGGGTTTATTTTGTTTTTTATCCATAAAAACAATTTATTATAGAGAATTATTATTAAGCATAGATAATGAAACTAATTTGTGCATTAAGAGTATATTTTTTTGTGTGAGATTATTTTTTTAACTTGCGGTCAAAATTGGCATATAATAAAAATAATAAAAAAGGATTCCTTATGCTAACTCCAAGTGGACAGCCTGCGAATAAATTGGAAAAAGTCATGCTTCTTGCTTTATGGGCTAATGCTTTAAAAGAAGAATGTGCCTACAAAAAATTATCAAAGACCAAAAAACTTATCTTTGCTGGACTTGGAAAGCCTACTTATCCTATTAATGCCAATACGGTTTCCTCGTATTTACGATATTGGAAGCGGGTTGAAGAGGCAACCCAGAAATGGCACCTGAATCCTGAAGATAACTATGACAATTTAGCAATTGATTATGGTGATCCTAGAGGGGATTATGAGCCAAGGTCTTTAATGGCGTCTTATATGTCCTCTTGGTATGAATCGGAAATAAGGCCTGAGCATATTTTATTTACAATTGGGGGAATTGGGGCTTTAAGAACTATTTTTGAAACTTTCAATACACATTATGAAGATATTCCTGGATATCGGATTATTACTCCTTTTCCTTATTACAGCGCGTATGCCAATAATTCGCTTCATAAATTACATCCTGTTGATGTCATGGCAGAGCCTGGTTATAAATTAACAGCGCATGCTTTAAAACAAAGCATAGAAGAGGCGTATTTATTATCAGAAGAAGATCATGGCTATCCCAAAGCGGTATTAATTTGTAACCCTTCTAATCCTTTGGGTAATGTCATTGATAAAGAAGAACTTTATAAAATCGCTGATGTATTAAGAGATTATCCTGATTTACATATCATTTTCGATGAAGCTTATATCGAAATGACTTTTATCGATACGGTATCATTTCTTAAGATTGCGCCTGATTTAAAAGAAAGAATGGTTATTCTCCGTTCTGCAACGAAAGCCTTATCGGCAGCCGGAGAAAGGATGGCTATTTTGATTGTGTTTGAACAAAGTTTGATGAACGAAATTTTAAATAAAAACATTAGCTATTTTATTCATGCACCACGTTCTGCACAAATGGCTTATGCAGAAACTATGCGTGATTTTGCTGACGAAGAAAAAAAAACTCTTTGTAAATTTTACAAGAAAAAAGTGGATTATGTTCAACAACGATTACAATCGATGGGTGCATCTATGCCTGATGTTAATTATAAAGTAGAAGCCACTTTTTATGTCTTAGCTGATTTTAGTGATTTATTTGGGCTAGAAATGCCCTATGAGGCGCATCGTGTATTGCAACATATCGATATTGTCAAAACCGGTGAAGATTTGGCTTATTATTTGTTATTTAAAGATGCTTTATTATTAGCCCCTTTAAGTTATTTTGGATTGCCTTCTAATTCAGGGATTATGCGAATTACCTGTAGTGGCAATAAACATGAATTAAAAGACATGATGGATAGATTAGAGCATCGCCTTGTTAAAGCAAGATTAAATATCAAGCTAAAATTATTAGAAGATATTAGTCAGCAATTGCCCAATATGAAAATGATTGATAGTCAACTTTATGATATTTGCCAAGAGAAGATGAAAAAAGTGTTTGAAGAAAGTGATTCTTGTTCGTTGCTGAAGGAGAAAATAAACACTCTTACTAAAATCAAAGGGCTTATTGCTAACTTACAAGGATTAATGACATCTTAATAGTTTATTAACTTTATACATAGCAAAGAGTAGAAATCGTCCGTTTATCCAAGTTGAAAAAACTCATGACAAGGCTTGATCCCTAAATTTTATGTGATATGATTTTTCGCACAACAAAACCTTTGTCAAGGGGCTTAATTTTGATGGAAAGGGTAGTTAGAAATCAAATTGAACCTCCTTGGATTTCCTTTCCCGGCTTTCCGCCCGGTGATTGTTTTTGGCGGCAAAGTGGAGAGCTGTGGTTTGTTTATGTCTGGAAACCTTTTTGGGATCTACTTTCCGCCTCTCAAAAGGACGAATATCTTAAAGATTGGGATGTACCTTTTGAATGGAAGAAATTTTATTTAGACGATGAGTTTCAAAAATGGCTTGAAACGACAGGTGATTAATTGATCGAGTAAGCCAAAGGTAATCTTACCGCGGAAAAACGGACACTGCCGTACGAAAACTATGCCACCAATTCGAACTCAAATGGAGTTCTGTAGTCAATAGCAGAATGCATTCTATTTTTATTATAATAAACTTCCAGGTACTGAAATAGGCTAAGCCTTGCGTGCTCACGAGTTGTGTAGATACATTCATGAACTTTAGAGTATGAAAAAAGCTTTCAGCAATAGCATTGTCCCAACAATTAGCTTTACGACTCATGCTGCCAATTAAACGATAGTCTCTGAGAATGGTCTGGTATTTTTGGGAGCAATACTGGCTGCCTCTATCTGAATGAACGATGACATTCTTGGGGAACTTTCGTTTAAATAATGCCATCATTAATGCATCACAGACTAAAGATTTTTTCATACGCTTACACATTGACCAACCAATTACCGTGCGCGAATATAAGTCAATGACCACTGCAAGATAAAGCCAACCTTCCTGGGTACGAATATAGGTAATGTCGCAGGCCCATTTTTGATTGATAGATGTTGTGGAGAAATCACGATTTAACACATTGCTATAAACGGATAAATGATGCTCTGAATCCGTAGTGACTTTAAATTTCTTTTTTGCAACAGCCACTAACCCCATTTCTTTCATTCTCCTGGCAACACGAGTATGACTACAGTGCTCATTATGACTTTTTAGAACACGAGTTATTCGGGGCAACCATAGCGCTTTTTATGATCGTTGAAAATGGTAGAAATTTTTTTATCCAATTCTTCATTGGCTCGTTGCCGCCTTTTTTAAGATCTCTTTCTCCTGCTCAAGGCGCAATAATCGCTTCTTTAACTCTTTATTCTCTTCGAGAATCTTGTTTATATCTGCCTGAGTGATGACACTGTTATTCGGCTCAATAATACTGTTTCCTGTATATTTTGCCTTGTTTACCCATTCATGCAGCGTCGGGATAGGAACTCCTAACTCTTTTGCTGCCTGATTCTCATTACTATAACTTAATGCAAGACTTACTGACTCTTGTTTGTATTCTTTACTCTACTTGCGTACTTGCCTTTTCATTACTTACACCTCTTTGTTGGTTCATAAATACTAACAAATCAGTGTCCGTTTTTCCGCGGTAAGATTAGGCATGGCATTCTCTGAAATTGATTGAGTTAGAAACTCAAAATAGTAAACTCCGATGTAAGAGTAATGCTTTATAGATTTATTATTCCTGAAATTCTTGTGCCTACTGCATTCAAATTGAGAGATTTCTTACAACATTATGCGCATTACCGAATATCTATATTTACAAGTATTTTCTATAATTAAATCAGTACGAGGAAGGACAGAGGATGTCTTGTTAAGGATTATTTAATGCATCATGGATGATGCACTGCCACAAGGATGTGGTCTGCCTCCTCGGAAAACCAACAACTTTTATCGCTATAATTAATCATTATTACATCAAAGGACAATCATATATTTAGGTAATAAGACGTAATTTGATGTTTTTCTCTTCTGCCTCTTGATTTATTGGTTACTAAATATCTTTTAAAAATAAGTTGAAAGAAATGACATTCTTAGAATTACATGAGCTCAATCTAAAATCTTACAATGAAGATAAACGTAGTATTCTACAACAAGAAATAACTCTTCGAGAAAAAACTGAACAAAGTAACTTTAACCAAGAAATTTTGAAACGCGCAAAAGAAGCAAATGAAATTGCTAAGAAATCTAAAAGAAGTTCTTACTGCGCAAATTTTATAGCTGGTATAGCATTTCTTCTATCGCTTTATATCTTTTATAAAAATAGTAAATAAAATACTAATTTTAAGAATTAGATAAATTAGAAAAGTTAACAATATATGTTAACCTTTTTTCGTATGTTTTGACCAAGCCTCATAATTCTGCCGTTACGGTAAATAAAATCCTCATTTTCGTTACTACTATAATGAAAATAATTATATCCAACTACCTAATGATATCTTTGCGCTTATTAACCAACTATCCTGGCATTACAATCCTTATTACCAAAGAGCCTGCTTTTTAATGAGCCAAATTCTGCTTCCCGTTGATGAAGGAGGCGTATTCGCTTATGAGCAGCAACTAAAAAGTGTCGTTGATATATGCATTGCCAAAGCTAAAACCGCCCATCATAATTTAGGCAGGGATATAGAGAAAGAACCAACGAAT
>JAIUOG010000124.1 GCA_020161725.1 Pseudomonadota bacterium | reverse complement strand
GTATTATTGGTTTGTATACCTCAGCGGCTTATAATACTAGTCCCAAACATATTCCTTTTTTACGTCACAAAGTTTCTCTTATTATGGAGAAATCGAATTTTAACCCCAGAGGGCATGCAGGAAAGGTTCTATTAAATATCTTAGAAACATTACCTCGTGATGATTTAATTCAAGCTCCAGAAGATGAATTGCTTGAAATTGCTATGGGTATTTATTACATGCAAGAAAGACGTCGTATTCGTCTTTTTGCACGTACCGATATGTACCGACGCTTTGTTTCATGCCTAGTTTATGTGCCTAAAGAGCGTTTCAATACCGATCTTCGTTTAGCAATGGAAAAAATATTAAAAGAATATTTCCATTCTGATGAAATTCATTTTTCAACGTTGTTCTCGGAATCAATCCTTGCAAGAATTCATTTCATTGTGCGTACTAATCCTGCAGATACAACGCAATGGGATTTTAAAGAAGTTGAACAACGCTTAATCGAAGTTGGACGAACCTGGATTGATGATTTACAGCATTTCTTAGTTGATGCCTATGGCGAAGAATCAGCAAACCATTTTTATAATCATTATAAAAACGCATTTCCAGTAGCTTATACGGCTAATTTTTCTCCAAGAACAGCCGTTTATGATATCAAACATATAGAAACACTTTCAGAAATTGATCCTTTGGTTATTAATTTCTATAAACCAATGGATGAATTAGCTGAAAATTTTAGGCTTAAAATTTATCATCATGATAATACAATTCCTTTATCTGAAGTGTTGCCTATTCTTGAGCGTTTAGGTATGAAGGCGATTAGTGAAAGGCCTTATGTTTTGAAGTTTGATAATGGTAAAGAAACTTGGATTAATGATTTTACCCTTCAATATAAAGAAAATAATTTCGAAATTGAGGATATTAAAGATCTTTTCCAAAATGCGTTTGCTTCAGTATGGTTTAATCGAGCTGAAAATGATGGTTTTAATCAGCTAGTATTAGCTGCAAATATTAATTGGCATCAAGTGGCTGCTTTGCGAACCTATGCAAAATATTTCAAGCAAATTGGCTTTACATTTAGCCAAGAATATATCGAAACAGCTTTGGTAAATAATGCAAGCATCGCTAAAAAAATAGTTGAGCTATTTGAAATTCGTTTTAATCCTTTATTTAAAGGGGATAGGGTAGCGCAGTTTGCGACTTCTATTGATGAAATTTTCACGGCCTTGGATGATGTTGCCAATCTTGATGAAGATAAGATTATAAGACAATACGTTCAAGCCATCTCTTCGACCTTACGTACTAACTATTACCAGCATGATGAGAAAGGTGAATATAAGGATTATATTTCTATTAAATTAAACTCTAAAGAGATTCCTGGTGTTCCTAAGCCTTACCCCATGTTTGAAATTTTTGTTTATTCGCCTCGTTTTGAAGGGGTTCATTTACGTGGTGGGCGTGTTGCACGCGGTGGTTTACGTTGGTCAGATAGACGTGAAGATTTCCGTACTGAAATTTTAGGCCTAATGAAAGCACAGCAGGTTAAAAATGCAGTTATTGTTCCTAATGGTGCCAAGGGTGGTTTTGTACCTAAACGTATGCCTGTTAACGGAACACGTGAAGAAATTTTAGCTGAGGGTATTGCCTGTTATCAATTGTTTATACGTGGTTTAATTGATATCACTGATAATTACGTAAAACATGAGATAGTTAAACCTCAAAATGTAGTTTGTTTTGACGAAGATGACCCGTACTTAGTTGTTGCAGCAGATAAAGGTACAGCTACTTTCTCCGATATAGCCAATGCCATTTCACTAGAACATGGCTTCTGGTTAGGAGATGCCTTTGCTTCAGGTGGTTCGGTTGGTTATGACCATAAAAAAATGGGTATTACTGCAAAAGGAGCTTGGGAGTCTGTTAAGCGCCATTTCTATGAAATGGGCCGCAATACTCAAACAGAAGATTTCACTGTCGTAGGTATTGGCGACATGGCTGGGGATGTTTTTGGTAATGGGATGCTTTTATCAGAACATATCTGTTTAGTTGCAGCTTTTAACCATATGCATATTTTTGTTGATCCACATCCTAATGCCAAAGATTCATTTGAAGAACGTCAGCGTTTATTTAATCTACCTCGTTCAAGCTGGGCTGATTATGATAAAAATTTGATGTCAAAGGGTGGTGGTATCTTTAATCGAAATGCTAAGTCGATTCCAGTCTCAAAAGAAATGAAAGAGGTTTTTGGCATTAAACAAAGTGCTATTGAGCCGAATGAGCTTATCAAAGTGCTTTTAAAAGCCTCTGTCGATTTACTATGGAGTGGTGGAATTGGTACCTTTGTTAAAGCTGAATCTGAAACGCATGCTGATGTTGGCGATAAAACAAATGATGCTATCCGTATTAATGGTAAAGATCTTCGCTGTAAAGTCGTAGGTGAAGGCGGTAACCTTGGTATGACTCAATTAGGTCGTATAGAGTATTCTTTACAAGGTGGACTTGTTTACACTGACTTTATTGATAACTCGGCGGGTGTTAATTGTTCGGATAAAGAAGTTAATATTAAAATTCTTTTAAATAGTATCGTTAACTCAGGCGATTTGACTGAAAAACAGCGTAATGAATTATTAAGTCAAATGACAGATGAAGTATCAGGCTTAGTATTAAGAGATAATTTTGCTCAACCGAGAGCAATTGATATTGCCGATGCACAGGCAGCGCGTAACTTAGAGTTACATAGTCGCTACATCAATGAGCTTGAGAACAATGGTAAAATTGATAGAGCTTTAGAGTTTTTGCCTGATGAAAAAGCAATACAAGAATTAAAATTATTAGGTAAAGGGTTAACAGCACCAAGTCTTTCGGTTCTTCTTTGTTATGCTAAAACTATTTTGAAAGAACAAATTTTAGAATCGGATGTTCCTGAAGATCCTTTCTTCAAAGATATTTTGGTTAGTTCCTTCCCAACTGCATTACAAGCACGTTTCTCAAAAGAAATGCAATCTCACCCTTTAAGACGAGAGATTATTGCCACACGTTTATCTAATATCATTGTTAATGAGATGGGCTTTACTTTTATTTATCGTCAGCAAGATGAAACGGGCGCTCCTGTTTCTGCTATTGTTGCAGCATATACGATTGCTCGCTCGGTATTAAACTTAGAAGAAATTTTAAAAGGAATTGATTCTATTGGTTTAACTATCACGAGTGAGAAGCAAATTGAATTAAATATGCTTTATTTAAGACTTTTACGAAGAGTGACTCGTTGGTTCTTAAGAACGCAAAGAATGCGGTTGGATATAACCAAAGCAGTCAAACTCTATGCCCCTGGAGTAAAAGCATTGAAGAAGGCATTACCTGAAGTGTTAGGTAGCCATCATCAAAACTTATATAAGGCGCATTTTGAACAATATACTCAATTAGGTTTATCAGATAATTTGGCTCATGAATTAACTTTAACACGTCCCTTGTTCTCAGCGATGGATATTATTGAAGTTGCCCATGACTTAGATATTGAAGTAGCTAAGGTTGCAAAAGTCTATTTTGGTATCGGTGAGCTTTTAGATTTAACCTGGATTCGTTCACAAGTGATTGCACACCCAACGGAAAACCATTGGGAGTCTTTATCTAGAGAGGCTTTACGTGATGATTTAGATTGGCAGCAGAAATTACTTACGGCAGGTATTTTGCGTGCTGCTCCTAATAAAGATGATCTTGAGTCTTCTTTGGAGCTGTGGTCAGCAAATTATCTCAATTTAATTGAACGCTGGCGCCAGATTTTAGCTGACTTAAAAGCAAGTACAGTTCTTAATTACACGATGTTCTTTGTTGCTATTAGAGAGCTTTTAGATCTTACGCAAACGACAGTACAGCGTTCAGAAAAGCAAGATACTTAAAGAAATCCAAACCTTGATTGTGCCTTTGGCTCCATCAAGGCTACATTTAAATGTAGCCTTGGTGTAGTGAAACGTAACCAAGGAGAGCTGGGCTGAAAAGCCCAGCCACATTAGAGTTACTCTACAATATCTGCATACAGATCATAATCATCGCTATCTACAATAACGACATTAACTAAAGAACCTAAACTAATCCCTTCCTCTACAGGAAGATAAACCAATCCATCGATTTCAGGGGCATCAGATTTACTGCGAGCAATAATGACGTCATCTCTGATTTCATCAACCAAGACTTCCATTGTGCTACCAATTTTTTGTTCTAATTTTTCACGGCTAATTTCAGCTTGGAGTTCCATAAAGCGCTCAAATCTATCTTGTTTGACTTCATCAGGAACAGGATCTGCTAATTCATTAGCTTTAGCACCCTCAACAGGCGAATATTGGAAACAACCGACTCTATCTAATTGAGCTTCTTTTAGAAAATCTAATAATTCCTGAAACTCTTCTTCAGTTTCACCAGGGAAACCGACTATAAAGGTTGAGCGGATAGTAATTTCAGGGCAGATTTCACGCCATTTTTTAATGCGCTGCAATGTATTTTCACTGCTTGCAGGCCGCTTCATTGCCTTTAAAACACGGCTACTAGCATGTTGGAGTGGGATATCTAAATAAGGCAAAATATGTCCATCGCGCATAAGAGGAATAATCTCATCGACATGAGGATAAGGGTAAACATAATGAAGGCGGACCCAAATACCAAGCTCGCCTAATTCTTTACATAAATCATAAAATTGCGTACGTATGGTTTTATTTTGCCATTCCACTTCTTCATAGCGAGTATCAACGCCATAAGCACTAGTATCTTGTGAAATAACCAATATTTCCTTAACACCAGCTTCTTTAAGGCGTTTTGCCTCTGATAGAACCTGCTTGATTGGATAACTCTGTAGTTTGCCACGCATGGTGGGAATAATACAAAAGGTGCATTTTTGGTTACAGCCTTCGGAGATTTTTAAATAAGCGTAATGCCTTGGAGTCAGTTTAATACCTTGTGGTGGAACTAATTGGCTAAAAGGATCTTTGGGTGGTGGTAAATGACGATGTACGGCACGCACCACTTCTTCATAAGCATGGGCACCACTTATATGTAAAACATCAGGGCAAGCTTCTTTTATGATATCCGCTTTAGCGCCTAAACAACCTGTTACAATGACTCTACCATTTTCAGCCATAGCTTCTTTAATTGTATCGAGGGATTCAGTGACTGCTGCGTCGATAAAACCACAGGTATTAACTACAACTACGCCAGCATCATCATAACTTGATACCATGTCGTAGCCTTGGGCACGTAGCTGAGTAATAATCCGCTCAGAATCAACCAATGCCTTCGGGCAGCCTAAACTAACAAAGCCTACTTTATGATTCATAATTCTATATCTGTAAAAAAAGTGGGCGAATTATACCGCGTTAGCGGAAGCTTTGTCTAATTATCTATACCCGTGATCATTCAAAATGCTATGTTTTAGGCGAGTTGATTTTTCCGCCCTTTGTTTTTTTAAAAGCTCGCAATAGAACGCTCTATTACTTACTTTTAAAAAAACAAAGGGCGGAAAAAGCAATAGACTAAAAATAGTATTTTGGGTGATCACGGGTATATACTTTAAATACCAAGAATAGGCTTCATGTCTGAGGCAATTTTACTCACATCATAACTTGAAAAATCATGGCGATATTGATGACTCTTTCTAGTTTGAAGAAAGGTTTCAGCTAAGTCGCTATCTGCATTTTTAAGAATGGCAGATTCATGCATGGGATTATAGAGTCTTAAAACTAACTCCTGCCAATCTAAGTTAGCGGGAAGGGCGGGTAGATTTTCTGGTAATAGCTTTCCTAAAGAAGCATCTAGACCGTAAAAAGAATAGAGGGCTTCTGATATCATATTCGTTGCTGTTAATTTTGCTTCAATGCTATGGCCTGCGATATGGGGAGTACATAAGGTGGCATAGTCTATTATCTGAGGGTTAATTTCGGGTTCATGGTTAAACACATCTGTGCAATACAAAAGCGGCTTTTCTATTTTTAATAAGGCTTCTTCATCAACAATATTGCCTCTGGAGCCATTTATAAGCGCCATATTCGGCTTTAATTGTTTAAGTATTGCCTCATTGAAAAGATTAAAGCTAGAAAAGGGTTCATCTTTATGCAAATTAGGGTGTAGGCTTATTAAATCAAATTGGTCTAAATGCTTTAGTTCGGTTAAATAATGATTATCAGCTAATGTTTGCTGAAAAGGATCGTAGCAAGAGACAATAAAACCAACTGCTTCAAGCCTTTTAACAACGCGTTGTCCTACTTCACCCACGCCAACCACAAGCGCCTTATCGCCTTTAAAATTTTTATATTGTTGAAGAAAGGCAAGGCTTGCTACTACATAATCAGCAACTGCTCTTGCATTAGAACCTTTGGCTGATAAAAGCTTGATATTTTTCTCTTTTAGATAGTTTTGATCAATATGATCAATACCACTACTTGCTGTGGCAACAAATTGCAGTGTAGAGCCTTCTAGTAATTGCACATTCACTTTTAGTGTGGAGCGACAAAAAAGAACGTCTTTTCCCTTTAATTTTAACGCAAGTTCCTTGGGTGAATTATAAGTGCTTAGCTTAAAAGGAAAAGAAAAGGCTTCTAAAAGGCCTGGAATATGAG
>JAIUOG010000123.1 GCA_020161725.1 Pseudomonadota bacterium | reverse complement strand
CAGATTCTTCACTACGTTCAGAATGACAATACTCTTGCCCAGAATGACAGCACGCTTGTCATCCTGAAAATAGCGAAGCTTTTTGAAGGATCTTGTTGAATGCGAAGTGAAGAATTTTGGGGCGAATTCGAGCTCTGCATTCAAGCAGATTCTTCACTACGTTCAGAATGACAGTGCGCTTGTCATCCTGAAAAATGCGTAGCTTTTTGAAGGATCTTGTTGAATGCGAAGTGAAGAGTTTTGGGGCGAATTCGAGCTCTGCATTCAAGCAGATTCTTCACTACGTTCAGAATGACAATACTCTTGCCCAGAATGACAGCACGCTTGTCACCCTGAAAATAGCGAAGCTTTTTGAAGGCTCTTTTGGTAGCAAGAGAACCCTAGCAAGAAACGAAGGTACTTTCTGAGTGCTCTTCTAAAGTTAGACTTTTGAAAAATTCCTTTTCATCAACAAATTGCATACCTAACTCTTGAGTTTTTTGTGACTCAGGGAGAGCAACACTTAATTTTGCTATAAGAGGCTCCATCTCACTATAACCAATATACTTTACTGTTGGGCGCCTTTCTTCACTAAATAGTCTTCTAATTGTTTCCCATTTATTTTCTGCTGTGCGGTATGAAAGGCAAAAGAAAACATTCGGGAAAATTTCAACTGGATTTTTATCCTCTGCAATTGCAATTTTATCCTTGATACTGCTTTTATCAATTTCAGGATATAAATCAAAAATGGCATCGATATTTAATTTATTGGTATCTGAAACTAAATAAACTTTTGAAACTTTAGCCAGTTCTCTTACCTGTGAAAGTCTATCTTTTCTAGCATCACTTAAATGTATGCTAGAGTTCCAAGCAGCCCTTAACATATCTCGCGTGCCTTCTACTCCATCTTTAAATTTAAATAAACTTTCTAATGCATCTAAAAACGCTTCTGTTGAAAGTTGACCTAAATTATACGGTTTAATAAGTTTGTCATAATTATTCTGATAGAGGCTAATAATCCAAGTTTGATCATCATGTACGGCACTTAAAGTTTTATCGCGATGCTGCATAGAAATTTCAATAAATTTGGCAAAAGTTTTTGCAAAATCATAATTATGCGTAGTTGAAAAATTAATAATGTATTGTTCTTCCATTTTACACTCCTTTATAAATTCAAAAAGAGTTTACCATGGAATCAAAAAAAGAACACAAAGGTCTTTTTTTTTCCTTCTAAAAGGAAAATAATGATAAAAGGAATTAGAGTTTTGCCTCTGGCGACTGCATCAAATCGTTTACTTTATTTGTTACACTAGCAACTAAGCTTACGATTCTATCGATGGTTTTTTCTAAAACCGCATCAAAAATCTCACGTAGAGTAGGATTTTTTAATATATTTTTTGTAGCATCCCGTGAACTATGAATTGTATTTTCTCTAATACCTTTTTCAAATAAAGAGGTAGCAACAGAGGTCACCATCGCACAAATAGTATCATTAAAAAAACGTTGCGGCCCTTTTCTTGGCTCCCAGTGCGTTAAATGAATTTCGTTTTTCGTTTTTACATAGGCATTCATATGTGAACCTACAGATGAACTGGTAAATAAGCGAAAAAACATTTGTGCTCTACCACGAACACCGATACAGGCTGATACATTTACATTTGAAAAATTAACTTCTTCCTTTTTATAACGCTCTTTTCCTGATTCATCTTTAACGCTGGCTAAAGCTTGATTGACTAAATCCTTAATTATTTCCTCTCTAATTTTATGACCACCAACCCCACTAAGATCACAAGGGCCTACTTTCACTAAAATACGACCATTTATTTCTTCAACAGTAACAGGTATACGTGTGTTTATTTTGAAATTATCTTGGCTTAATTTTATTCCACCAATACTTTTATTTACCTCGTAAGTAGGAATAAATTTAACCTGTTTAAAAAGCTCTTTAGAATTAATTTTGGCATCAATAATTTCTTTTAAAGTTATCATTTCGGTTGGAGTAAGTTTTATACTTTTCAAACGTTGTTCAAATTCTTTAATAACCTTTATATCTTCGCCATAAGGTACCGTTTCAATATCACCTTCTGAATCATCACCAGTGGCAGTAAAACTATCCATAAGATCATCATCCTCGGATTTATCTGGTTCCTCTATAATTTCAGACTTGGGCATATTTATACTCCCCCTTGGGAAACTTTAATCTATAAAAATACAGTATTAATCTTAACGCTTCCTTAAGATCTTAGATTCAATTCAACTATATTCTTAAATATAGTCCTAAATTATGATACCATTCGGCACTTTTTACGAGTGACATTGCCATGGATAAAACATATTCTCCTCATGATATTGAACAGTCCTGTTATGAGCGCTGGGAAAATCAACATTATTTTAGCCCTAAGGGTGGCGATAAACCCTATTGTATAATGCTTCCGCCTCCTAATGTGACTGGTAGTCTGCATATGGGGCATGGTTTTCAAAACACGCTAATGGATGCACTTATCCGTTATCACCGCATGCAAGGTTATAACACCTTATGGCAACCCGGTACTGATCATGCTGGTATCTCTACACAACTTGTTGTCGAGCGCAAATTAGAAGAAAAAAACCTTTATCGCAAAGAAATGAAACGAGAAGAGTTTTTACAACATGTTTGGGCTTGGAAAGAAGAATCCGGGAATGAAATTACCCGCCAAATGCGACGTATTGGCTCTTCCGTTGATTGGAGCCGTGAGCGCTTTACTATGGACGAAGGTCTTTCAGCCGCAGTTCAAAAAGTCTTTATCCAACTTTATGAAGAAGGTCTAATTTATCGAGGAACACGACTTGTAAATTGGGATCCTAAACTAGGTACAGCCGTTTCTGACTTAGAAGTCTTATCGGAAGAAGAAGACGGTTTTCTTTGGCATATACGCTATCCGATTAAAGATTCTAAAGAATCAATTACGATTGCCACCACAAGACCAGAAACCTTATTAGGCGATAGTGCTGTTGCCGTCCACCCTGACGACGAACGCTATAAAAAACTCATTGGCAAAATGGTTCAACTTCCACTCTGCGATAGATTAATTCCCATTATTGCAGATGACTATGTAGACCCAAGCTTTGGTAGTGGCTGCGTAAAAATTACCCCAGCTCACGATTTTAATGATCATGAAGTAGGTAAAAGACATCATTTACCGCAAATTAATATCCTCACTAAAAAAGCAACTATTAGTAAAAACGCCCCTCTTGCTTACCAAGGCATGGATAGATTTGATGCACGTAAACAAATCTTAATTGATTTAGAAAAAGAAGGCCTTTTAGTTAAAACTGAGCCTCATAAATTAAAAATACCTCGCGGCGAAAAATCGAATGTCGTTATTGAGCCCTTATTGACCGAACAATGGTATGTCAAAACTAAACCCTTAGCAGAACCTGCTATTGAGGCTGTTAAAAAAGGCGAAATTCGATTTATTCCTGAAAATTGGACCAAAACCTATTACCAGTGGATGGAAAATATTGAAGACTGGTGTATTAGCCGCCAACTATGGTGGGGACACCGAATCCCTGCTTGGTATGATGATGAAGGTAAGTATTATGTTGGTTATAGTGAAAATGATGTTCGTTTTAAATATAAGCTGGGTGAAAACCTTCATTTAAGACAGGATGAAGATGTTTTAGATACGTGGTTCTCTTCTGCCTTATGGCCCTTTTCAACCCTAGGTTGGCCAGAAAGAACAGAAGAATTAGAAACCTTTTATCCAACCTCAGTACTTGTAACAGGCTTCGATATTATCTTTTTCTGGGTTGCCCGCATGATTATGATGGGGCTTAAGTTTACTGGTAAAATTCCCTTTAAAGATGTCGTTATCACAGGGCTCATTCGTGATAGCGAAGGCCAAAAGATGTCAAAGTCAAAGGGTAATGTACTCGATCCTTTAGATATTATTGATGGTATTGATATTGAAAGCTTAGTGGCAAAACGTACTTCTAACTTAATGCTTGCTTCAGTTAAAGATAAGATTAGCAAGGCTACTAAAAAAGAATTTCCTGAAGGTATTGCGGCTTATGGTACTGATGCTTTACGCTTCACCTATTGCTCTTTAGCCTCTACTGGTCGCAATGTTCGTTTTGATATGGGTCGAGTTGAAGGCTATCGTAATTTCTGTAATAAATTATGGAATGCCTCTCGCTTTATTTTAATGAATACGGATGATGAGCAACTTGATCTAGGTGATGGTGCTTTCCAATATAGCCCTGCTGATCAATGGATCTTGTCTCGTATGCAAGATACCATCGCACAAGCCCACCATTACTTTTCTACCTATCGCTTTGATTTATTAGCAAATCTATTGTATGAATTTGTATGGCATGAATACTGTGACTGGTACTTAGAATTATCAAAATCAATCCTTTATGATAATCATGCTCTACCTGCAATGAAAAGAGGAACAAGACGCACTTTGATTCATGTTTTGGATAATTTATTAAAGTTGTTACATCCAATCATGCCTTTCATTACTGAGGAAATCTGGCAACGTACATCTAAGCTCACCAGCCAAACGAGCGATACCATTATGTTGAGCACTTATCCTAAGGTGATTGAAGAGTTTATTAATCCTGCGATTGAAGAAGAAGTAAGCTGGCTAAAAGAAGTGATTCAAGCCATTAGAACTATCCGTAGCGAGATGGCTATCTCACCGGCCAAGCTTATTCCTTTGAATTTGCGGAATACAACAACTGAAATCAAAGAGCGCCTTGAAAAATACCAAAGCATTTTGATGTCCTTAGCTAAGGTTACTCATATTCATTGTATGGCAGAAGAAGAACCAGTCCCTGCATCTGCAACAGCGATTATTGGAGAGATGGAATTACTGATTCCAATCGCCAATTTAATTGATAAAGAAGCAGAACTTGCCCGCCTAAGCAAAGAGTTGTCCAAATTAGAAAAAGATATCAGTTTGGCTGAAGGTAAATTGAATAATCCTAAATTTACTGATAAAGCTCCCGCTGAAATTATTGCAAAAGAACAAGAAAAATTAGCGCTTGCTCAATCAAGTATGGACAAATTGTTAGAGCATAAAAAAATGGTTGAGGCTTTGCCTTAACACCTATCATCATCTAAACATAAGAAAAATATGTTTGAAATAGCAAAAAAGATTGGCAGATGGTTTGCCAATCTTTTGTCTTCTCAGCGGATTGAGGAGCATTGGTTAATCAACAAAAAACACAATAAATTCATTATTCTCTCTCTCTGAATTATAATAAGGCACATTTTTTCAAAAGAGATTTTCATGCCTTTGATTTTTAGCGATACTGAGAAAAGAAATTATTCCCTCCTTGCAGAAGACAATATTACGAAATCAAGAGTCTTTGGCTTACATGCAACGCATGGACACCATAGAGATTACCCTGATTTTGCTTCATGCCTAAATTCTTATTGCTTAGTTAGTAGCTATTTAAATTTAAGTAAACTCGACTTAGATAACTCTGCTCACCAAAATCTCTTAGTATTAAGCCAAAAGTATTTACTTAATACCGAAGCCCCTCAAACTTTCGAATCTCTAAGTATTCCAGATCAATTAAATTTGCTTAGATTAATTGATCATAGCTTGAAGCCATCTAATGGAATGAAAACATCTGAAATATTAGATTGGGCAGCTTTAGCCTCAACACCGTATGGACCTGCAAGTCTTGGTTTTACAGTTCTTTCAAAATTTGCTGCTTACCATGAAAAAAACACAAACCCCGAAGTGCCGGATTTTAGTTTTTTACAAAAGTTTGATAGCATTATTTTTACTAATCCAAAATTCTTATCATCTATCATTTTGGATATTAACCAAAATAGCCTCCGAACTGCGATTAGCACTTATACCTATAATTTAATCGCACAAGAAGAACTGGCTGCAAAAAAATCTGCTTTTCCATCAACCGAACAAGTCGCACCATCTAATTTTGGGCTGCCAAACTTTAAAACTGATAGAAGAACATTAGACTCAGAAAACGTTTTTAATGAAGCTTCAAACTTTGCTCCTGAAACTGTATTGCAAATGGCTGAAACAAAAAATATGGTAGATAGCCTTTCGCAAACCGTTGAAGCCCATTCTGAGCTAGTTGATACAAATCTTGAAAAACTTGATATTGCAGAAAAAAATGCTATGTCATCTACAGAGATTCTATCGTTGTGTCTTACGGGTGCGAAACAAATCGCATCTTTGTATGTTGGATTCCAGCAAGAAAAAAAAGCGCATAAGGAATTTCGCCAAGCGAATGAAAAAGTACTGCAACATCTTAAAAAAATGCATCAACAATACGGCATTAAAATTCAGGTTGAGGAAATACAAGCGATATATAGAAATACGCCTAATAACCCCCTCCCTTCACTGGTGCAATTGATTCACCAAAGCGCCTTGGAAAGCTCAAAAAATGCTCAAAAAACCTTCTTAAACCTTATGAAAGAAATAACTGCTTTTAAGCAGGATATTAAAGATATTTTTATAAAAAAAGAAAGTTTTTCACAAAAAATAGAATCCCTTCAAAGCTTACAATTAAAAATTGCACGTTTTATTAAAAGCCAAGATTACAGTAGCTTGCCTATTCAATTAAGCCAGGTTTGTAATCTAACTGCTGGCATGGTTGCAGCTA
>JAIUOG010000122.1 GCA_020161725.1 Pseudomonadota bacterium | reverse complement strand
CCTGCTACGATTATCCTTCTGCCTCTATTGTCGCTGACTCCAAGCTAGATTGTGTTTTAGTAGGCGATTCACTTGCCATGGTAGTTCATGGTCATGAAAATACACTAATGGCTACTGTTGAGATGATGGCTTTACATACCGAAGCAGTTGCTCGCGGTATAAAACAGCAATTTATCATTACCGATCTACCCTTCTTAGCTCATAAAGCAAGCCTTTCTGAAACAGTTTCTAATGTCAAAACTCTACTTAGAGCAGGCGCTATGGCGATTAAAATTGAAGGCGGGGATGAAGATACTTGTAAAACCATTGCTCATCTCTGTACAGCAGGCGTTCCCATCATGGGTCATATTGGCTTAACTCCTCAAGCGATTCTCCAAATTGGCGGCTTCAAAGCGCAAGGCAAAGATAAAGAGGCTGCTCAAAATTTGCTTAAACAAGCAAAAATGCTAGAAAAAGCGGGCTGTTTTGCCTTGGTAATTGAATGCGTTCCTGAAGCCTTAGCAAAACAAATTACTGAAAGCATTAATATTCCAACAATTGGTATTGGTGCAGGTAAAGAAACCTCAGGGCAAGTCTTAGTTTGGCATGATTTCTTAGGTATTCAGCAGGAATTAAATCTGCGTTTTGTAAAAAAATATTCCAACCTAAAAGAATTAAAATTAAATGCTATCAATAATTACGTATCTGAAGTTAAAAATACGCATTTTCCCGCAGCAGAACATAGTTTTTAGGAGTTTAAATGCATATTATCGATAATTTGCCAGAATGGATGGAGATTCGTAAACAATTCTCTGTGGATTTATCTATCGGTTTCGTACCAACAATGGGTAATCTTCATAAAGGACATGCCTCACTTTATACGCGTAGCAAAGAAGAAAATGATCTAACCATAGCAAGCCTCTTTGTCAATCCTAAGCAGTTTAATAAAGTGGATGATTTTCAAAATTACCCAAGAACCTTAGAAACTGATTTAAATTTACTCAAAGAACTTCAAGTTGATTATTGTCTTCTTCCTAAACCAGATGATATCTATGCAGATAATTATCAATATCAGGTTAGTGAAGTAAGCTTAACTAAAAAGATGGAGGGTGAATTTAGACCAGGTCATTTTGAAGGCGTTTTAACCGTCGTTTTAAAATTACTCAATCTTGTAAAACCCAACAAAGCTTATTTTGGCGAGAAAGATTATCAACAATATTTATTAATTTGTGGCATGGTTGAAGCCTTTTTCATGGATATTGCTATTATTGCTTGTCCTACCATAAGAGAAGATTCAAAGCTTGCTTTTAGTTCACGTAATAATCGTTTATCCGCTGAGGCAAAACAACTTGCTAATCAATTTGCAGGCATTTTTCATCAAAAAAATAAATCCCTTTCTTTATTAGAAGAAGAACTAAAAGCAATTCAGATTGAAGTTGAATATTTACAAGAATATGAGAATCGTCGATTTGCAGCAGTGATTATTGATTCTATTCGTTTAATTGATAACTACGCTCTTTGATGAGAAATAATAAGTCCTTCAGAGTAACCAGCTGTTGAATAATATTGATAAGCCACTTCATATTTTAAATGCACAGCGGTATGAGTTTATGGAGACAAAAAAGTTCTCGACTAACGTCGGGCTTAGGAATTGGCAGATTTAAAAAAATGCCAATCCCAAAGCCGATGTACATTAAGATATAAGATTTAAGCGATTTCACTCTGCTCTGAACCAGCAAAAACAGGTTTACGATTTTTAAGCCAAGTACTAACAAAGGGAGGCGAACACATTAATATCAGCCCCAAAATTAGAGTTAATTCATAACGGCTAACACTACCTACATTAATTCCTGCTGGCGGCATAAAGCTAACAACCAACGTAGCTACAGCGCCGCAGATACCAATGCCAGCAACTATCAACATCCCCATAAGACCGCCAGGAATGCGAAATGCACGCGGATGGCCAGGTGAAGAGAGACGTAACTTGATTGCTGCAGCAAACATTAATAAGTACATCAACATATAAAGTTGAGCTGCAAGAGCAGTTAAAAGCCAGTAAGAACCATTAACACTCGGCATGAAAAGGAATAACGTTGATAAAATAGTCACTATCATCGCTTGACCGATAAGCATAACAAAAGGAGCGCCTTGCTCATTAGTTTGCTGGAATCTTTTCGATAAATTACCATCTTCAGCAGCAACTAATAAACCCTTTGTTGGCGCAATAATCCAATTACTCACACCACCTAAACCTCCCATCACAAGCATAATAGCGACAATTGGCATGAACCAAGTTAAATGATATTTAGCAAAAAAAGCATCAAAAGCCTGCATAATACCCGCCACTAAATTAATATCATTTTGCGGTAAAACAACTGCAATCGCTAAAGAACCTAAGATTAAAGTACTTAAGATAATCAATACAGAATAAGTTAAGGCACGCGGAAAAGCACGCTGAGGATCGTCTACATCGTTAGCATGAACGGTAGCAATTTCAATTCCACAAAAAGACATCATAATCGCAGTAAGAGAGACCCATAAAGATTTATCATGCCAATGAGGGCTAATACTTTGGAGGTCAAAACTAATTTGTAAAGGGTTACCACCAAGCCACCACATGGCGCCTAAACTTATAATTAAGGCCATAGGCAATAACAAACCAGAAAGAGCACAAAGATTGGAAAAAAGAGCAGAAGAACGCATTCCCCTTAAATTTAATAAGGTTGCCCCCCAAAAAGAAAGGACGATAACAAGCCAAAGAAAATAGGGGTTCTCAGCCATTGAAGGATTAATTAAATAACCAATCGTACCGGCAACAAAGGAAAGAATAGTTGGATACCAAATTACATTTTCTATCCACTGCAGCCATATAGCTAAAAAGCCAGTTTGCTTTCCAAAAGCTTCTTTAACCCAAATATAAATACCGCCTTGTTTAGGCCAGCCTGACGCTAATTCAGCGGATACTAAGGCAGTTGGAATTAAAAAAAATACCGCACCCAGAATAAAAAAAGAAATCAGTTGACTACCAAATAAGGCTGTAGCAGGTAAATTACGAATACTGTCTACTGAACCAACGGTTATCATGACGAGGCTAAAAATCGTTAAGGCATGCCTATTAGAGCTCATTGGGTTCCTTCATACTTGCTTAATTGCCTATTAATTCTATCTTAGAAAACTTAAGGTAACCTTAGTAATAGCGCAAAAAATAATCAAAAATTGGCTTTTTACTCTACTAAACTCGTTTACATTTGTAAATGTAATTTGTTAGTCCAATCAAATTTAAAAAATTAGGTTTCAATAGACTTATCGTAATAGGTCACGCCTCCTCAGCTGGAAGTGATACAAACGGACAGATTTGAGCACAGATTGCGAGAATATGGCCGTTTCATGAATAGGCTAACCTCTTACGACTTATTAATTTTTGTAGTGACGCCCATTATAATTCTAAGTACACTGAAATTGATATCCAAACTCTAAAGAATTGCTTATGAATAACTACCTTTTAAATATATTCATTTTCCTTGCTGCTGCCTGCATTGTCGTACCTCTTGCAAGCCGTTTTAAATTAGGCTCAGTTTTAGGTTACTTAATAGTCGGGATATTGATTGGCCCTTTTGGTCTCAAGTTAATTGGTAATCCAGAGCAAATCATGCATTTCGCTGAATTTGGCGTCATCATGATGCTTTTTCTTATCGGTTTAGAGTTAGAACCGGAAACCTTATGGCGCTTAAGAAAAGCCATTATTGGCCTTGGTAGTTTACAAGTCATTTTAACAACCGTTCTTATTACAACGATAGGCTTATTTTTTGGTTTTGATTGGCGCATGAGCCTAACTATCGGCATGACCTTATCTTTATCTTCAACAGCACTCGTACTACAGATGTTGCAAGAAAAAAAATTGATGAACACCACGACCGGTGAAACCTCTTTTGCAGTACTTTTATTTCAAGATTTAGCGGTTATTTTAATTTTAAGTATCATGCCCTTATTGGCCTCTCAGGGTAATTTAGTTCATCAAGATGATCTTTTGGCTTCCCTACCTGCCTGGCAACAAACAATTATTATCGCAGGGATTATTTCAGCTGTTATTGTGATAGGTCGCAATTTATCCCATCATTTTTTCTTTATCGTTGCCAAAACTAATTTGGGCGAAATGTTTACTGCAACCTCTTTAGCTTTGGTTGTGGGGATTACTTTATTGATGGAAGCTCTAGGTGTTTCACCTGGCTTAGGCGCCTTTATTGGCGGCGTTGTACTCGCTAATTCAGAATACAAAAAAACCTTGGAAATTAGTATTGAGCCTTTTAAAGGCTTACTTTTAGGCTTATTTTTTATTTCTGTTGGCATGAGTATGAATTTCAATATTCTCTCTCAAGACCCACTTCGACTTATCGTTGCCGTATTTCTTTTAATAGCGATTAAAGCGCTAGTGCTTATCGCCTTGGGTCGTTTTTTTGATTTAACTAAAATACAAACCTTAGGTATTGCTTTAGCCCTATCACAAGGCAGTGAATTTGCCTTTGTTTTATTTCAATTTGCAGCCTTGTATAAGGTAATACCCTCTGCTGATGCAAGTTTCTTTACACTTGTCGTAGCACTATCCATGGCATCAACACCTTTATTAATGCTTTTTTTTACTCGTTTTGTTGTACCGCGCCTTATGAGTACTATCCCACAAAGACAGTTTGATAAAATTGATGAGCAACATCCAGTCATTTTGGCAGGCCATGGCCGTTTTGGTCAGGTTATTGGCCGTTTTCTTACTGCCCAAAAAGTAAAACTGACTATTTTAGAAAATGATCCTGAGCAAATCGATTTGCTCCATAAATTTGGCCTACGTGGTTATTATGGTGATGCCTCTAGTTTAGAACTATTAAAAAATGCAGGTGCTGACAAGGCAAAATTACTGATTATTGCGGTAGAGAATGCTGATACCTGCCTTGAAATTGTAAGGACTGTTAAAAAAGCATTTCCCAAGTTGGCTATTTATGCAAGAGCACGCAATAGAAGGCATGCCTATGAGCTGCATAAGGCTGGGGTTGATTATTTCAAACGAGAAACCTTTGACTCGTCTTTGCATATAGCAGCTGCATCAATGGTCTTTTTAGGCCATAGCCCTGTAACAATGAGAAGGAAAGCAAAAGCCTTTGCAGAGCATGATGAGCAAACCCTAGTTAAATCTTTCCAATTTTTTGATAAAGAAAAAGAATTAATTAGTTTTTCTAAACAAAGCTCCGGGGAGTTAGAACAAATTTTACAAGATGATAAGCTTTCGCAAGTAACGGATAATGATTAATTCGCTAAGCATTAGGGCGTATCCTAAATTATTTCTAATGCTTAGCTAGACTTCATTATTTATTATTAAAACGCTCAATAGAGTTTAAAATTTCTTTTTTAGCACCCTCGATACCATCCCAGCCATCAAGTTTTACCCATTTGCCATCTTCCAAGTCTTTATAATGTTCAAAGAAATGCTCTAGGCTTAACAATAAATGTCGAGGTAAGTCAGTATAAGTATGAATATTTTCATACATTTTAGTGAGTTTAGTCGTTGGAACAGCTAATAATTTTGCATCTGGTCCTGCTTCATCAATCATTTTTAACATACCAACTGGACGGCATGGAATAACAACACCATTCGCTAAAGGCACAGGCGTTACAACTAAGACATCGACAGGATCACCATCTTCAGATAGGGTTTTAGGTATATAACCATAGTTAGCGGGGTAAAACATTGCTGTAGACATAAATCTATCCACAAACAAAGCACCTGACTCTTTATCTACTTCGTATTTTACTGGCGCCCCATTCATAGGAATTTCAATAATTACATTAATCTCATCAGGTACATTGCGACCACTTTTAATATCTAGTAAACCCATATCTTAATTATCCTGTCTTTTAGAAACAGCATATTATGCGTAAAAAGTTAAAGAAAGGCAAAGCTAACTAAAGTAATTTACAAAAGGATTATTTACTTGTATTTTTGTATATATTTTGTCTAATCTAAAGGAGTTATTCATGGGTAGAAGGTCAGCAGTTCAACTTAATAATTATCAAGGAAGGCACGAACAAGCACTTAAGTTTCAACAAGCTTTTGCTGAGGGCAAGACCCACCGAAAGGCAAAGTCATTTAATCCCAGTCAATATCAAGCATTAGACTTCTATCAAATTGTTTTATTAAATGTCGAACCAGTCAATAAAATCCCCCCCAAAATACCTCATATACAAGACGCTCTAAACCAAAATCAGAAATAAATGAAAACCTTAAAATATTCTTTATGTTAACCTTAGTATTAGCAGCTCTAATTGAAACTGTACAAGGGGATATGCATTTAAAATCATCAAAAGCTAAATCGCCCCCGGATGAGTCCCCAACTAGCTTAATAAAAAGGCCCTCTCATCCAGTTGTTGAAGAAAGCTTTCTTCCTCAAGTCTTTTCAACTACTAAAGTAGCTTTATCCGCTTTTTTTACACGACCAACGCATTTTTCACAGAGCTTAACTTCCATCAGCACAAAAAAATTATTTCCTTCTCTACAGCAATTTCTATCTAAAGAATTAGGTTTATTTACTACTTTATCTACTGCAAAACCAGCTGTAAATAAAGCTTGCGCTCCTTTTGAGGCTCGTCAAAACTACATAAATCATTTTGGTGAAAACAACCTTGCAGCTTACATGGTAGGCCAATCACTTTTAGATTTAACTAATTTAAGATTAAAACAAAATAACAAGCATTTGCAGGTCAATCCCAACCAGAATAAACTAAACATCGATTCTT
>JAIUOG010000121.1 GCA_020161725.1 Pseudomonadota bacterium | reverse complement strand
CACGGGAATCTATTTTCTTATTCACTCAGTGAATATATTGAGCTCTTAACCGTTATGATCCCATATCAAAATCAAATATTGAATCAGAAGATGTTGCATCAGATGGCTTTTCACCAATACTATCGGTTGATAAATCGGCTTCTCCTGTTTCTTCTTCAGGTTTAAAAAGAGTTCCAACTAAACTAAGGGCTTGTTGAGTTTTTTTCTCATCTTTTGTTCTTTTTAATTGTTCTTCTTGTATACGTGGATCAAATTCACCAAACAAGGAAATAATTGGAATATTCCTTAATAGTCCATAAACTTCATTTTTTAATAATTCATCTAGGCGTGTCATAGTAAGTTCTTTACTTGCTATTAATTCATTACATAATTTTTCTTTTAACAGGTTCACAGGATCATCTTCATCTTCATCGTCACAAACAATTTGTGAAGAGCCGTTAAAAAAGCCTCCACTTCTCGATAGAGAAGATCTACTTTTAGTTAAACCTATACCGCCAGAAGAACTTAAAACTGTAGACGTAACTTGAGGGATTTCTATCCCTTGTGATGGGAGAAAAGGTATCACCTCTGTATTGCCAGCTAAACTGGCATATTCCACCATGCCTACTGTATTAGCTTTCTTCTCTATTAAATATTTTGCTAATTCATTATGTCTATTTAAAATCGCTAATTGCAATAAACTTAACCCATCTGTAGTTAGATCATTTATAGAGTTCAGATTGTCATTAAGAAAACTTGTTACTTTTTCTATATCTCCAGCATTTGTGGCAATGATTACATCTTGAGTTAATGGCATAATTTGTTCCTTTCTTAAAATCTTTAAAAATGTATTTTCTAATTACATATTTATTATTTATACAGACTTAAAAATTAAATATCAATTAAATGTGATTGTATATTGACCATAATTAAAGGGATTTCATCAAAAAAAGAAGATTTAATAAACAATTTTCATGCTAATAAAATAATAACAAGGTAAAATAACTGCCTTTTGTTTCTAAAGGTCAGTCATGCAAAAAATAGACGTCATTATTATAGGAGCAGGTGCTGCTGGTTTAATGTGCGCTATTGAGGCGGGCAAACGTAAGCGTAAAGTTGTCGTTTTGGACCATGCGAATAAAGTAGGTAAAAAGATTTTAATGTCTGGCGGTGGTCGTTGTAACTTTACTAATTATTATATCGAACCTGAAAAATACAATTCGCATAACCCCCATTTTTTTAAATCGGCTTTAAGTCGTTTTACTCAATGGGATTTTATTGATTTAGTTCAGAAACACAAAATTCCCTTTCATGAAAAGACCTTAGGGCAATTATTTTGTGATAATAAATCAAAAGATATCGTCGATATGCTTCTTAAAGAATGTGAAAAAATGGATGTCACCATTTCTTTATCAACTTCAATTCAAAATATTAAAAAATTAGAGCAAGGCTTTAAGATAGAGACCAATAAGGGCAAGTATCAATGTGATTCTTTAGTGATAGCAACAGGGGGGCTATCTATTCCCACTATGGGAGCAACCCCTTTTGCTTATAAAATTGCAGAACAATTTGCTCTTAAAATCTTTCCTACAAGAGCAGGTCTTGTACCCTTTACCTTAACTGACAAAGAAAAAGAAAAAATGGCTCCTTTATCTGGTGTAAGTTTACCTATAATCGCTAAAAATAAACGCATTGAATTTAGAGAAAATATTTTATTTACTCACCGCGGTCTAAGTGGGCCTGCTATTTTGCAGCTATCGTCTTATTGGCATGCTAATGAAAGCATTGAAATCGATTTATTACCGGATATGAACCTTTTTGAAACCTTAAAATTAGAAAAAAAGGACAAACCTCAAAAACAATTAAACTCTATCTTAAGTACTTATTTGCCCAAACGGGTTGTTGAGGCTTTTATTGATGAAAAGTTATTAAATAAAAATTTGGCCGATATGTCTTATCAGAATTTTGAAGACGTAGTTAAACAGCTTCAGCCCTGGATAGTTAAACCGAATGGCACTGAAGGTTATCGAACAGCGGAAGTGACTATTGGTGGTATTGATTGTGACGCAGTATCGTCCAAAACCATGGAGGTAAATACTGTCCCGGGTTTATATTTTATTGGCGAGGCCTTAGATGTAACAGGCTGGTTGGGTGGATACAACTTTCAATGGGCATGGTCATCAGGTTGGGCTGCAGGACAGGTTGTTTAGAAATTCAATTAAAAATAGATTAAGATAGAGCTAAATCATTTTTAAGAAGAAGCCATATGCTTGCTCTTTTATCGCCAGCTAAAAAATTACTTAATTTTAAAAAACCGTATGAGGGTCATTTAACTGAGCCTTTATTCAAGGAAAAAACAGCGAATTTAGTTGCTTTGATGAAGACAAAATCAATGAGCGATATAGCCTCATTAATGCATATATCAAAGGACTTAGCCGAACTTAATTATAAGCGTTACCAACATTTTTCATCGAATCCTTCACTGGATGAAACTTATCCTGCTCTTTTTCTATTTCAAGGTGATGTGTATCAGGGTCTTAAGGCAGCCGATTGGGATAAGGAAACACTTCATTTTGCAAAAGATCATTTAGCGATTTTATCAGGACTCTATGGCTTACTAAGACCCTTTGATTTAATCCAACCTTACCGTTTAGAAATGGGTACAAAGCTTCAAAACCCTTTAGGTAATAATTTATATGATTATTGGCAAGATACAGTGGCCCGAGAGCTTAATAAGCATCTTTCTAAATCTAAAAACCCAATGTTAATTAATTTAGCTTCGATTGAATATTTCAAGGCAGTTCCTGAAACATTGATTCAATATCCGATTGTCCATATTCATTTTATGGAAGAAAGCAAAGAGGGTTTAAAAACCATTGGTATTTATGCTAAGAAAGCCAGAGGCACTATGGCAAGTTATCTAATGCGTAATCAGATAGATAATTTAAAAAAAATTAAAGAATTTAATGAATTAAACTATCGATACTCCAATGAGCAATCTGACGATAAACATTTAGTATTTATTAGATAAAGAACTTTATAACATTTAGGAGTGTTTTTTTATCACTTCCATGGGTTCTGCTAAATTATAATTACAATAACGTCCCCAATATATCGCTATTGCTTTAATGAATTCGGGTTTTAGATAAGGGCGTATACTAATCTGGCTTTTGAATGCATTAATAATGTTTAATTTTTCTTCCATGAATTCATTAATGTTAATAAAAATATTAGGTCTAAAATCCACCGTTGTTGAGGGTGATAAATAGCTAAAAAGATTGGGAATATGGCGGCAAGCGGTAATTGTCGCCTGATAAATATTTCTATGATCCTGATGGCTATCACAGAAAGAATGGGTATATACATCAGTTGGCTTGACTTTATCTACGATTTTTTCAATGAATTGAATTGTATCTGCTGTATTAGATATTTTGGTATCAGAGAGATTCCCGAGATATAACTGGGCTTCTTGAAGTTCTGCTGCTTTTTCAGCTTCTCTTTTTCTTGCCCTAGGTTTACCGCCAACAGCACCTAAACTTAAGGTTAAAATATTAATTTGATTACCATCCGCTCTTAGTTTAGCTAAAGTGCCTGCACAACCGTATTCTACATCATCAGGATGAGCGCCAATTGCTAGAATAATTTTCCTATCCTTTTCTCTATTGAATCGGGATTCTTCAGCTAATTCGAGTGCTCTGGATAGAAATTCCTGCTTATTCAACGGCTTAAATAATATGCCATCAGCATGGTAACGCATGGCTGTTAAAATAAAATCAACTTTAATATTTTCAGTGATAATTAGAATAGCAGTAGATGAATTGGTTTTTTTGACAATTTGGGTGATATCAAGATCATTTATTTCAGGTACATTAATATCAGTGATAACCAAATTCCAATGTGCAAAAGCGGCTTGCTCTTGTGCTTTTTCATTATCAGTAACATGAACAATTTCAGCTTTTTTCTCCAACCAACTAACAATGGTCTTAGCAAGCTCTATATCAGGCTCAATGAGTAATATTTTATATGCGTTAGTCAAGCTTTAGCTCCTTTACAGCCTGTCTTCTTTATTAATTAAAGTATAACTGAAATATCTCAGTATTTTTAATAGGATTTTCAGTTTCTTTTTCACGATAAAGAGACATCCATTTAGAATTGATATCAAAACCGTATTTTAATCCTAATTGAAAGGCTTTTAAAAAATGACCATGACCTATGGTAAAAATAAAACCTTGCTTTTTCAAAATGTTATCATGAAAGACTTTAACTCTTTGGATAAATTGAGCAAAGGATTCCGTATTTTCACTATCCTGATAATTAGGATCATTTTTTTGCCAATAAGAGTTAATTTGCTCTTTTTTTTCAATCATAGGTAAAGAGTGCAAACGTGCTGGATCAAGATATATAAACTCATAAATTGGCCAAGTTTCTGTTTTAGTATTAGGCCAGCGATTTAAAAGTGGTTCTGCCGTTTCTTTTGTTCGTAAAAAAGGGGATATGATTAATAAATCGGGTTGTTTATCTACTTTTAAAGCCATTTGTTCTGCCTGCTTTTTTCCTAAAGCGCTAAGAGGGCTATTTCCTGGTGTAATAGACCAATTACCTAGGTTTGCTTCTGATTCACCATGCCTGGCTAGCCATAACTCTAGTTTTGACATAGGGTTTTCCATTCATTAATTTCTAAAAATTGCTCAGTCCAATAGCGGACTACCATGATTTCTTTAAATGGTAACATCGTATTTTGGTGAAGCTCACCCTTAACATCTTGAATAAGCAGTTTGGGGATATCCACGCCAGCCTCAATTGTCAGTGGCAGAGTGCCGGGGAAGCGAGGGTTAATTTCTAATAATTTAAAATGGCCCTTTTTATCCGCTTTAAATTGGATATTGGCTACATAGGTAATATTGGCAAGTTTGGCTACTTCGAGTGCTAATTTTACTAATTCAGAATTGTTCTCTGTTCGACAAGCTACTGCAATACCAGAATCAATTTTCATTCTTAGGCGAGGAATGGCGGCAATGGCTTTTCCGTCGCTTTTTATATACACATCAACGGAGTATTCTTCACCTGGTAGTAATTCTTGAATGAGGTAGCTATCATCTTTAGGTAGTGTTTCTAATTCCTGTTGATTATGGATAACCATTGCTCCTGTACCACCAGCTCCGTTTCGAGGTTTTGCAAAACAGGGATAATCGATGGAATCAAGATTAGTTTCTTTATTTAGTAAGCTAGATTTGGGGGCAAGATGAGTATTTTGGCAGGAGAGAAGCAACTCATGTTTGTCTCTGCATGTTTTTAAAGTTTTCGCCGAGCTTATGGGAACTTTAGTACCTAAGGCCTCAAATTTTTCTCTGTTTTCAGCGATGGTTAGGAGTTCAACATCAACAGTTGGAATTAAAATCTCAATTTGCTTTTCTTGGCAGATTTTTAATAAATGGTTTAAAAAATCGGGTGATTTACCGGGAGGAATAATCATTCTTCTGTCACTTGGCACTAAATAAAGACCAGCGGCAACAGGATCAATATCGGCCATATAGAGTTCATGCTCTTTATTTAAGCTTTTCCAAACGCTAACTGCCGCAGCTCCTCCGGCCCCTGTAATTAAAATCTTCATTCCTTTCTCCAGTATTATACTGCTTTTGCTGATATGTTTTGGTTAGTAACCTAGATTCCGCGAACAAGCCGCGGAACGTAGGCGGAAAGGTATTCTCTTATCCCTACGCCCCGCGATTTATTCGCGGGGTCCATGGATCTTGCTCTAAAGCAAGCAGTCTCCTAGATTCCGCGAACAAGTCGCAGAATGTAGGGGGAGGGGAATCAGAATTACTTCGATCCCCTCTCAAATTTATTTTAGGCTATTCATCTACGTCTTTGCGAGCCTTGGCGAAGCAATCCAGAGCGGTGGTCAATTGTAAATCCGAACTAGATTGCTTCGCTAGCGCTCGCAAAGACGAGGAGGAAGGACATCCTCATTTATTCGCGGAGTCTACTACCTTATCCCCAATAAAAACGCCATCCGGCGGTAATAAAGGTACTATTGTTAAAAAAGTAATGTGAGCCCTCTGCTACTAAAGCCGCATTACCAAATAGTGGTAAAATAACTCGTCCGTGGATTTCCCAACTCTTTTGCTCAGGCAAATAAGAGGGGCCAAAGCCGTAAAAAAGGTGGGTATCATATTCTTTCGAAAAATCGAGTGCATAGGATGAATTATAACCGTCTATTTGTTGGAAAGACCAAAAACCTGTCAATGTGACATTAAAGGGAGTCGGAGTGTAAGCTGTGATGCCTGAAATTAATAATTCGGTATTCCAGGGTCTAGGAAAGACCCATCTCATACCACCAAACCATTCTAAGTTTTGATTTAAAAACCAATTAGTTGAGCCAAAAAGCCGGTGTTCAAAGGGAAGGGCGTTATGTTGGCGTGCATCATAACTAAGCTGCCAACCATGATCATTGGGAATGATATGTTGATAACCAACTAAAAGACTATTGTTAGGTAAAAGTGTAGGGCCTACTCCAAAGCCACTTTCGATTTGTCTATTGTTATGAGTCGCTAAAATAGTTAGACCATCTGTTGCATTTAAATTTCTAAAATAAAAGACGTTTATGCCGTCCGCGGTTTTTGGTGGTACCGAATAATGCCCGCCAGTAATAGCTAGAATGTTTCTTGTAGCCTTATTAAGAATCATTAAGTCAGTTTTTGCTTGAGGATTCTGTGGGTCAATAATTAAAGCTTCATTAAAAAGATTTTTTGCTTTTTCAAATTCATAGTTTGTTAAAAAGGTTTCACCTAAGCCAGTTAAGGCTTCGGGGTCTTTAGGTGCTTTTTTAAGCA
>JAIUOG010000120.1 GCA_020161725.1 Pseudomonadota bacterium | reverse complement strand
GATTTAAGAAAAAAATATAGGAATTGTAAGCTGTGGAGTTTGTACAATTACATTAAAGCTGATGCATTGTTAATTCACAATTGGCTTGGCGATATTGCCTATAACGATTACGGCTACTATTTTTAGCTTCTTCATCATTTTTTACAATTTCAAAGACGCGTTTGAAACGGGAATAAAAGCTTGGTATTTCATTGCTTAAATTTAATAAAATATCATTATAAAATTTAGGTTCTGTGGCATAGCCAATTTGAATAGCAGGGGGGGGCGTTAGCGTTTCTCCCTCAAGATTGTGAGGAATAAAACTATTATCCTTAAAAGTCCACAAAAGTTCATCGAGTCTTAAGGCTGCATTTTTATCCGCACAGTGCACATAAACTCGATGTTTTCTAATATAAGCTTTTTCTAAAAGCCGACAAGCGAAAAGATAAAAAGCCTCTTCGCCTTGTTCTTCTAGCAAATAAAAATTAACTTTAGGCATTTTCTAACAACTCAATTAATAGGGCTAAAGGGCGTCCAGTAGCAGCTCTTTTTTTGCCAGACAGCCATGCTGTTCCTGCAATATCAAAATGAACCCAAGGGTATTTTTTAGTGAAACGGGATAAGAAACAGGCAGCAGTAATAGCACCTGCTGATCTATCGAAAGAGGCATTAATCATATCTGCTAAGGGACTATCTAAAGCATCTTGATAAGCCTCATCCAATGGCATACGCCATACCTTATCATCGGTTTTTTGAGATGCTTTCATGATGGCCGAAGCCCATTGCTCTTCTTCTGTCATAAAGCCTGTCATGACAGCGCCTAGGGCAACAACCATAGCCCCTGTAAGTGTTGCTAAGTCAACGACTAATCTTGGATTAAAGCGCTCTGCATAAGTGAGTGCATCAGCTAGAACAAGGCGACCCTCAGCATCTGTATTTAAGATTTCAATCGTTTGCCCACTCATGCTTGTAACTATATCGCCTGGTTTAACGGCATTACCGCTGGGTAGATTTTCACAGCTTGCAATAAGACCAATTAAATTGACAGGTAATTTTAAAAGGGCTGCTGCTTTTAAAGCACCTAAGACTGTTGCAGCGCCACACATATCGTATTTCATTTCATCCATGGCATTAGCAGGTTTTAAGGATAAACCACCTGAATCAAAAGTAATGCCTTTACCTACCAGGACTATGGGGGCACTATCGCTACCCTTATATTGCAGTTCAATGAAGCGCGGTTCTTCCACAGAGCCTTTAGCAACAGCAAGTAAAGCACCCATTTTCATGTTTTCTATTTCTTTTAAACCAAAAATTTTAGCTTCAATACCGGTTTCTTCGGCAATGTCTAAAGCGGTATTCGCAAGGAAGGTTGGTGTGCAAATATTAGCCGGCAAATCAGCAAGGTTACGGATTAAGTTGACTCCCTTCGCTAAAGCTTGCCCTTTTTCTAAAGCGTCTTTATCAGCGCCAGGTAGATAAAAATCGATTTGTTTTAGTTTGTATTCATTTTTCTTATTTGTTTTAAAATCAAGAAGTTGATAAAGATTGGCGTTAAGAATCCAAACCATTTGCTGTAATTGATAAGCAATTTGCTTGTCTTGGCAGCTAGGTAGTGCAATAGAAACCGATTCAATGCCTTGTTTTAAAAGGGCAAGTGCTATTTCATTGGTGCGTTTTCTTAAATCTTTAATATGAAATTCCTTTGCCTTACCACAATGAACTAATAAAAGTGTCTTGCCTTGAATTTCACCTTGCCAAATCAAATCACCTGGTTCTTTCAATTTTGCAGATAAGGTTTTGATTAATTGTTGATTGGCAGCATCAAAATCAGTTAACAATTCAGTGAAATTTTCATCTGAAAAAACACCCAAAACTAAACAATGGGTTGAATTAAAATGGGGTTTTTCAAGCAGATTAAATTTCATATGGCTTCCTCTAAACGCTAATCCTGTAGTTTAGATGCTGCCTTTGTTCAAAGCAACTGAAAATTAGGTTAGGTGAAAGGAGCCCCCTTGATTGCGCTTCTCTCCTCAAGGCTCCGAAAGATAGAGCCTCGTCTTTGCGAGCCTTAGCGAAGCAATCCAGAACAGTGGCCAATTATAAATCCGAACTGGATTGCTTCACGATGTTCGCAATGACGACATTGTATGCAGCCTGGAAAGGTTTGGTTTAAACCTTGCACCTTTGGTTGCATCAAGGCTTCTAATGTTTTACAACAGGGGCTATTTTTTCAATAGAATCAAGCAGGGGTTGGTCATCTGCACGGCTTGCAAAAAATTTTGCAGTCTCATAATGACCTTCAGCCCTTTCATAATGCGCACATTCTGCCATCGCATTTTTATAATTATTATCATCAGGCCGGGTATGGCTAAAAAACAAAGCAGCATAACCAGTTTTCTTTTGGTCTTTTAATGTTTCTGCTGCTGGATAAATATTAGTATGTGAGCCTAAGGAAGGCAGGTTTTTTAATTCGCTTAAGAAATATAACTCATCTGTATGCTCTTTTTCCTTATTTTTATGCCAGAAATAAGTGAAGATTAAAGAGGGTAGGAAAAGAATAGCTAGGCAGACAGTTAAAATGAAATTTATAGTTAAATCTCTATAAATATATTCTTGCCGCTCTGAGAGATAGAGTTTAATTTTTCTATCATAAAGTTCTGATAATTTTTTTTCGGATTTTGATTCTGCTGAGTAATAAGAATCAGTATAAGGTTTAAAACGATTTAAAAAAGATAAAGTAGAATTCATAAAATCATAGCTGTTTATATTTCTGGCCAAAATAGGTGAAAAATTGAGTATTGATTGTACATCCTCGTAGTTAGTCATGTTAAACCAGCAGTCTAATAAAGGTTCTATAGAGCCATATTCTTGTATAATATTTCTTACCAATCTTATTTCTTGTATGGCGCAATATAATTTTCCAATTACAAACAATAGAGGAAGTATGAATATGCTTATTAATAGAGAAATAGCTAGACCCAGGACATTGCCTAAAAGACGAATAGGAATATTCCAAAAAATTGCCCAAAAGTTCCTCATATTTAAATAATACGGCTTGTTATGGTAGGCAAGATGATAAATAAAAAAAGGTTTAAAAGGACCAATTCTGGGTTTCATATCTTCTTTGTAGTCTATGAACATGCCAAGTCCCAAAAGATGAAAGACAATATCGAAAGCCATCCAAATTTTTATTCCTGATTTATCAAGAATAGTTCTATTCAACCTTGATTCAGAAAGGCGAGCCTCTAATTTTTTTGCTATTAAAGTTTTATCAAATTTAAGGGGGCGGTAATAAGAAATTATTTCTTCTTTCTCACTAAGAGCAGCCCCCTTATAACTCGTTAGTATTTTTAGTAAGTTAGCTAAATTTTTTTTATCTAAATTTTCTGCAAGGACTACTGAATCTGGAGATATTTGCTCTATAAGTCTTTCATCAATTTTATAGTTAGCTAAACTCATTGATGGTAGATAATCGCTACTCTGTTCCTCATGAAGGTCAAAAAGACAATAGTTCAAATTTATCTTTTCACTTGGTTCTTCATGTTCTACTTCTTGACCGTCTTTCTCTTGTCCTTTGTTTAATAGATTGAGTAAATATAAATAATCTATGCTTACTTCATTTAATTTAATAGGGCCTGTGGTATTGCTATTTGAGTAAATATCTTTGGGTTGTATCACGTAGATGTTTGTATTATCTGGTATGTTTCGTGAGTAAATCACTAAAATTTTAAGTTTATTATCGGTTTTAATCAGGTAATACATAAATATATACATCAATATTTTTTTGTTTATTATATTGTCATATTGTTATTTTTCAAGTAATTTAAAACTATTGTTTATACATTGAATGGATTTTAAAACTCATAATAAAGGCGCAATTAAAAACACTTAACTATAAAACCAAGTAGCTAAAAATCTAGCATTTTAAAAGATCCAGAGTATATACTAGCTATCCCTATTTTTTTCTCTAAATAAATTTGATTCCCTAATGAGATTAAGTCTGTGTTAATTTTTCGCTATTTAGTTAAAGAAGTAACGATGACCTTACTTTCTTTAACAACTATCTTATTACTGGTTTTTATGAGTAACCAATTTGTTCGTTACTTAAATAGAGCGGCGAGTGGTCATATTCCAGGTATGATTATCATGAAATTAATGATGCTTGAGATGCCAAGTCTTTTAGGATTACTTTTGCCTTTAGGCTTTTATGTAGCACTTTTAGTCGCTTACGGTCGTTTATATGCAGATAATGAAATGACTGTGTTAAATGCTTGTGGTTATTCCGAAGTGACCTTATTAAAACACAGTTTAATTATGGCTACCGTTATTAGTTTAGTCGTTGTCATTATTATGACTTGGATGAGTCCTATTATTGCTAAAGAGCGTGCTAAATTAATGCGCTCAACAGGAATTCAAACGATGATAAAGTTGATTGTTCCTGGTCGTTTCCGAGCTATTTCACATGGTAAACAAATCCTTTATGTCGAATCGATGAATAGGGAGCATACCGAGGCTCAAAATGTTTTTTTAGCTCGCTTAGATCTGAAAGGGTCAACTCCTCAATGGGATATTTTATGGGCTGAGAAAGCCTTTGCAGAAACGGATAAAGAAACAGAAGAAGAATATTTAGTTTTGCAGAAAGGGCGTGAATACGAAGGGGAGGCGGGTAAGGCGGATTATCAGGTTGTGCAGTTTGATGAATATAAGGCTCGCTTACCTCATGCCAAAATTGATAAATTAGATGAGGATTTGCGCACACTTCCTATTAAGGATTTACTCCCCTTTAATAATCCTGATAAGTCAAAGGCTGCTGAGTTGCAATGGCGGCTTTCAGTACCAATCATGGTTTTTATGCTGACCTTAGTGGCGGTGCCTTTAAGCCGAATTAATCCTCGTTCAGGTAAATACGCCAAGCTTTTGCCTGCAATTGTACTTTATATTGTCTACGCTAATTTTATGTTCGTTTCTAGAGATTGGGTGAGCTCTGGAAAAATACCTTTATGGATAGGTATGTGGTGGCTTCACTTAGTTGTGGGACTCCTTGGTTGTTTTCTTCTCTATCGTAATCAGGTCAAGCAAGCATGAAACTCATCGATAAATACATCGCTAAAAATGTGCTTTCTGCGATAGGGCTTGTCACCTTGATGCTGGCGGGCTTGCAAATTTTTATTATTTTTGTAAACCAGCTTGATGATTTAGGCAAGGGTGATTATGACCTTTGGCAAGCAGCTCTTTTATTTGAAATGCCTTATCAAGTGTATCTTTTTTTCCCAATGGCTAGCCTTTTAGGCTGCCTAATTGGTTTAGGCATTATGGCCAATAATCGAGAGCTTGTTATCATGCGAGCTGCTGGGATGTCTATTGGTAATATTACTCTTAGCATTCTTAAAGTGGCCTTTGGGCTTATTTTGGTAATTACCCTCTGTGGTGAACTTTTTGTGCCCCGATTATCCTTGCTCGCTAATGACCAAAAAATGCAAGCGCTAAGTGGAGGGCAGGCTTTACGCACGGCACAAGGCGTATGGCTTCGCCATAAGAATGATTTTATTTCAATTGGCTTAATCGCTTCGCCAACTGTTTTAGAAGCAGTTAATCAATTTCATTTTGATGATGAGCATCATTTAAAATTGACAAGAAAAATAAATCGAATCAATTTAGTTAATCAGCAGTGGATAGCAGAAGGCATAGAAGAAACCGAAATTAATGATAAAAAGACTGTGGCTAAGCATATTCAATCGATGCCCTGGGATGTTGCAGTCAAACCTAAATTATTTTCTGTTGGTATAAAAGAGCCTGATGAAATGACCATGCATGAATTAAGACAATATTTAAGGGCACAAAAAAATAGCCATCAAAATGTGGTTAATTATGAACTTGCTTATTGGCAACGCCTTATTCAACCTTTCACTATTGTCGTGATGATGATTCTTGCAATTCCTTTTATTTTTGGCCCACTTCGTTCTTCCACTATGGGATCAAAATTATTAATAGGTGCAGCAGTTGGTTTTGGTTTCCATATCTTTAATAAATTTTGTGGCCCCTTAAGCCAGGTTTTTCAATGGCCTGCGCCACTGGCAGCCATTTTACCTACCTTTCTTTTTGCCTTATTAGGTCTTTATTTAATGAAGAAAGCGCCTTAACAATAAAAATTGCCTCTTTTATATTAAGGCGAGCTTGGGTAAGATAGGCCACTTCCACTTTTTGCAGATTGCTATGCCAAAGCGAACTGATATCCAATCAATCCTGATTTTAGGTGCGGGACCAATTGTAATAGGCCAAGCTTGTGAGTTTGATTATTCTGGAACACAAGCGGTTAGAGCGCTTAAGGAAGAAGGCTATCGCGTTATTTTAGTTAATTCCAATCCTGCAACCATCATGACCGATCCGGAATTTGCTGATGCAACTTACATTGAACCCATTCAATGGCAGGAAGTTGCCCGTATCATAGAAAAAGAACGCCCCGATGCGATTCTACCCACGATGGGGGGGCAAACCGCTTTAAACTGTGCACTTGATTTAGCAAGAGAAGGCGTTCTAGAGGCTTTCTCAGTTGAAATGATTGGTGCTACCAAAGAGGCAATTGATAAGGCAGAAGATAGAGAAAAATTCCGTCAGCTCATGCAAAAAATTGGTTTAGAAATGCCGCGTTCTGCCATTGCGCATTCCTTAGAAGAAGCCTTTCAAGTGCAAGCACAATTAGGTTTTCCCGCAATCATTAGGCCTTCTTTCACTATGGGGGGCTCTGGTGGCGGTATCGCTTACAATCGTGAAGAATTTGAAGAAATTTGTAGCCACGGACTTGAATTATCTCCTACCCATGAATTGTTGATTGATGAATCTGTT
>JAIUOG010000119.1 GCA_020161725.1 Pseudomonadota bacterium | reverse complement strand
GCAATTTCATCTATAGATGTATTTAGTGTAATTTCAGTACAAAGATTAGAACTATGTACGACACCTGCATGTTGCTGTGGAGAACGTAGGTTACATGCATCTTTAAAGGTTAGCCATGGATGGCCTGTTTCGAAGAGCATGGAAAGCATTTTACGCCAAAGTTTTACAGCAGAGACTTTCTTCGCATTTTTAAGCTTACCAACGCGTACTAATTCTTCGTAATAGTTATACGATGTTTCAAAGGCAATACCGTATAAATCATGTAAATCAGGTACATCATCGGGTGAGAATAGAGTCCATTCACCATCTTCATGTACACGCTTCATGAACAAGTCAGGAATCCAAAGAGCGGTGTTGGTGTCATGTGTACGACGTCTATCGTCACCGGTGTTTTTACGTAGCTCTAGGAATTCTTCTACATCAAGGTGCCAGCATTCAAGATAAGCACAGACCGCCCCTTTACGTTTACCACCTTGGTTTACAGCAACAGCAGTTGCATCAACGACGTTTAAGAAAGGAACTACACCTAAGGATTTACCATTTGTTCCCTTAATACGTGAACCCATAGCGCGTACCGGAGTCCAGTCATTACCAAGGCCGCCAGCAAATTTAGATAAAAGCGCGTTATCTTTAATTGCACTAAAGATACCATCTAAATCATCAGGGACAGTGGTTAAATAACAGCTAGATAATTGAGGTCTGATTGTGCCTGAATTAAATAGAGTAGGTGTAGACGACATATAGTCAAAACTTGATAAAAGAAGATAAAACTCAATTGCTTTTTCTTCACGATTTTTTTCACGTAAGGCAAGCCCCATCGCAACACGCATGAAAAAGGCTTGTGGTAATTCATAACGCACACCTTGATCATGAATAAAGTAACGGTCATAGAGAGTTTGTAAGCTTAGGTAGCTAAATTGCATATCTCTTTGTGGAATTAAGGCCTTACCTAATTTATCTAAATCAAAATCAGCTAAATGATGCGCCAAAAGACCTTGGTTGATACCTGCTGCGATATAAGATTTGAAGTAAGCAGGATAAAGAGAGGTCATTTCATCAAAGGTTGCTTCTCTTTGCATACCTAGTTTACCTAAGGCTTCTGTACGAAGACTATCTAGTAAAAGTCTTGCTGATACATAAGTGTAGTTAGGTTCTTTTTCAACTAAGGTACGTGCTGCCATAATTAGCGCTTTATGCACATCCTCTAGTTTTGCTTGGTTGTATAAGTTACGAAGCGCATCTTTGATGACTGGCTCAGCAGAGACATTGTCTAATTCACGGCATGCTTCATTAACAATAGTTTGAACGCGTGCCATATCAAGAGGTTCTAATTCACCATCTGGCATAGTAATAAGAGGTACTTTAGAGTCAGTGGCTTTCTGCTTTAAATCAGCTTCACGCGCTTTACGATGCTCTTCACGATAAAGAACATAAGCACGTGCAATCTTGAATTCACTATTACGCATTAAAGCAAGTTCAACCTGATCTTGAATATCTTCAATGTGAATCGTGCCGCCGGTAGGGAAACGACGTTTGAAAGTTTGGGTAATTTGCTTAGTAATATCCTCAATTTGCTGATGGATACGATTAGAGCTTGCAGCAGTACCACCTTCTACAGCGATGAATGCTTTAGTAATAGCAACCCGAATTTTGCTTTCATTATAATGGTCAACCTTGCCATTACGTTTAATGGTTTTCAATAATCCTGGGGCATTTGCAGTCAATTCCAGTTGACTTATGTGCGGTACATCTTTTACCGGATCAAGAATTTCAGACATGTTATCTCCATAGGCACGTTTATTAACTCCAACTCACCTCATTCCTTGTGGTAAGTGGATTTCTAAAAAATGAAACTCTATTCTTACATTATAGTCGATTAAACACAAGATGTAGTGTTGATTAAATTTTATTGAACTACATATTGTGTTTTAATCTGTTGGTCAAGGGATAAGTCCTGAAAAAGCTGTGGATAAAATGTGGAATTTTTGTGAATCAAAAAAAATTATTTGGCTTTTACCACCACTGCATCACTGACATTGGAAAAACCATGAACATTTAGTTCAAAAGATCCTATTCTTGCGCTTAATTGAGAAGAGCTGCCCCCATCAAGATTTAATGCATTTTCGCAATGAAGCGGTTCTGCTTTCATTAATTGCGCTAATTCAGTTGTGGAAATGGGCGCATTATCCGTAACTAGAATAATAACCTTGCCATCAGGAGTAATACCTAAGGCTGAGCGCTCAGCTCTGCCGGGCTTTAAAGGAGGAATGCGATTATTAATTAAAAGTCGTGGGCCACTTTGAATAGCAAAATCAACCTGATTGGCATTAAATTGACGTATAGTGGATAAATAAGGTTTTTGGTTTTTGATATAAAAAACCCCCCACCAACTGATATTTTTGAGCGGATTTTTCTTACGTTTATTATAAATACGTAAACCTAAGGGTTTATAGTTATCATCAAAAAAGCCGCCATTAATGGCAAGTAAGGCTTTAGAAAAATCGGCATATTTATCAACAGAAGCATGGTCTAGAGATAAATCTTTAGCTGAAACGAGCGATAAATCATTTTTTTTCAAATCGATACGAAAGGCATGCAGATGAGACCAAGGGGTTAAGTAGTTCCCTTCTAAATCTTGATATTCAACACCTGGAGCAAGGGTTCTCCATTCATTGGCAGCGATAGTAAAAGCAGAATAAAAACAGCTTAAACTAAAAAATATCGCCCAACTTAGTTTTTTTGCAGGGATAAATTTTCCAAAGACTTTGGATAGAAAGGGTTGCCTTGACATATGAATCTTGTATCCTTGTTAATACCATTTATATTGACAGGCCTACCATGCCAACTCTTTCGAAAAATAACAATAGACCCTTAGATAAGTCAACTAACAATTTAAACGAACTAATGCATGATGTCTTAAAAAAGGCAAAAGCGAAAGGGGCTTCAGATGCTTCAGTCTCGGTGAGCCATGACCAAGGTTTCTCTGTCGATGTGCGCATGAAAGAAGTTGAAACAGTTGCGTTTAACGAAGATAAGGGCTTAAGTTTAGTTGTTTATTTTGGCCACCAAAAAGGGGGGGCTAGCACAACTGATTTATCTGCCAAATCAGTTGATGCCATGGTGGAAGCCGCTTGCGATATTGCTAAAGTAAGTGCCGCAGATCCCTCTTTTGGTTTGGCAGATAAAGAATTAATGACAGATAAACATCCCGATCTTGATTTGTATCATCCCTGGGATATTACGCCTGAAGAAGCAATTAAAAATGCATTGGCTTGTGAAGCTTATGCCTTAGATTTAGACAAACGTATTACTAATTCCGATGGAGTTAATTTCTCTTCTTATAGTTATTGCCATGGTTACGCCAATACAGGAGGTGGCTCTGGTATTATTGAAAGTACTAGACATGGTTATAGCTGCTCTTTTATTGCAAAAGAGGGTGAGATTATGCAAAGAGACTATGATTACACCACTGCCAGGCATCGAAATGAATTGGTCGCTATAGAGGATTTAGCAAAGATGGCTGTTCAGCGAACAACTAGCCGCTTAGGTGCTAAACAGATTAAAACCGGAAAATACCCTGTTATTTTTTCGTCACGTATTTCAAGTGGAATATTAGGTGCCTTTATCAATGCCATTAGCGGCGGTAATTTATATCGTAAAAATTCTTTTCTGTTAGATTCCATTGGCCAGCAAATTTTCCCAGAGCGATTTAGAATTTACGAGCAACCATGGCTACTAAGAGCACTTGGCAGTTCACCAGTCGATAGCGAAGGTGTGCCAACCAGAAACAATGTTTTTGTTGAAAATGGTGTTTTAAAACAATATGTTTTGGGCTCTTATTCGGCAAGACGCTTAGGTTTGAAAACGACTGCTAATGCAGGTGGCGTACATAATTTAACTATGTCATCAACTGCCGGTGATTTAGATGAGCTTTTAAAAGAAATGGATACAGGTTTATTAGTTACTGAATTAATGGGACAGGGAGTAAACGGCCTGACTGGCGATTATTCCCGTGGAGCAAGCGGTTATTGGGTTGAAAAAGGTAAAGTTCAATTTCCTGTTGAAGAAATTACTATAGCATCCAATTTAAAAGACATGTTCCGCTCAATACTGGCTGTGGGCTCAGATATTAATCCTAATATCCCAACCCGTTGCGGTTCTATTTTGATTGAATCAATGATGGTTGCTGGGAAATAGTTAGTTGCTTTTTAATAGTTCCTCAAGACTTTTATTGAATGAATAAATTATATTTTTCCTCCTACGCCCCACGACTTGTTCGTGCTGAGGAATCCTAGCATATTTTTAACCAACAAGATGAAAAAAATTGGAAGGAAAATCCCTCTCCCCTTGTGGGAGAGGGTGCCCTTTAGGGCGGGAGAGCGGTAATCGAAAGGGTTGTTCTAAACTTAGGTTAATTTCATTAAATGAAATTAGCTTTATTTTTATTTCCCCTCTCCTGTCCTTCGGACATCCTCTCCCACAAGGGGAGAGGAATTGTTTGTTTCCTCGAACGAGTTATCATCAGTGGTTCTATGCTTCTGCAGCTTCAATAAATGCATCTCTTTTAGTTTTTCTATCTAGCAGCCATTGATTCACTTTTTGCACTACTTGAGCACCACCAGCCATACCAGGTTTTTCAATAAAAATATGAACTAGATAGCTAAGTGGAAGGGCAATCGCTATGGTTGAGATACTTAAAAACAAATAGGCAGTAAATAGATTAGAATTTTTAAGTTCGTCAAAGATAGATAATCTTGTAACTAGTCCTACAGTAAATGGGTGGGTTAAATAAAAACTATAACTAATATTGCCTAAAAACTGAGAGAAACGTGAGCTGAATATTTCAAATTTTTGATGTAGCACATTGCCGACAAAAGCAAAACTAGCAAAACAACAAAGAATACGAGCAATATGGTTTTTGCCAGCAAGAAAAAGAACGAAGGCGAGAACAAAATAAGCAGTTTGAACGCTTAATTTAGTCTTAAAAAAGTGAGAAGGGGCATTATGTAAAGCAGCACCCAGTAAAAAGGGAAGTGTATAAAAATAAAATCCATGCGGTCTAAAGATAGCTAAAAAAAGGCTGATAAAAAGCAAAATATACATACTGGAGGCATGTTTTAAATAGCGTGCAGAAATAAAATAGATAAAAAATAGAATAACACTTTCACCTAGTTCAATTTGCAGACTCCAGGCAACACCATTCATATTAATTTGTAGAAAAAAAGCATTGAGTACCGTATTCAATCCCGTAGTCGTTGGTATAAGGAAAGCCGCGAACATAAGGGTTACAGCGATGGAGACAGGAAAAAGCCTGTAACTTCGATTTAAAAGATAAGGTATAAAAGCTGAAATAGAGGAGGCTTTTTTTCTTATCATTGAGCCCCAAAGTACGTAACCACTTAAAACAAAAAAAACAAGAACTGCGGCATCAGCTGGAAAAAGCACATGTGCTAAACTACCAATAATCTCAGGTAAAGACATGGTGGGTAAATCCACTGCCTTTTTTTTCCAAACATCAAGCCCTGTAGTAATGGTATTGCAGTGCCCTAAGGCTACTGCGAGTGCGGCATAACCACGAAGACCATCCAATTGAATATTGCGAAATTGCTGCATCTCAATTCCCAGCAGAAGACTAAAGATTGCTTAGTTTCAAATTAGTTTTTATCGCGGAAAATAATTCGACCTTTGGTTAAATCATAAGGCGTTAACTCAACTTTAACCTTATCACCAGTTAAGATACGAATATAATTTTTGCGCATACGGCCGGAAATGTGAGCAGTCACAATATGTCCATTTTCAAGCTCGACACGGAACATTGTGTTAGGTAGGGTATCAATTACTGTGCCAAGCATCTCGATATGATCTTCTTTAGCCATAGGCCTCTCGTTCTAGAATTAATAAAAGCGCAAATAGTGCACCAAAAAAATATAAATGGCAACGCAAAGCGTATTTTAAATCAAAATAGTTTAAAAATTAATATATTTAACGACAGTTACACTAATTTTTTAAAGGATGACATGAAAGAGTTGCCATCACTATGTTGAACTTATTTAGATTGAGCGCGCTGCATTTAGGAAGATTCTTCGCTGTGCTCAGAATGACAGGTGGTAAGGAATAGCTGAGAAAAGAATGACAGCCTCACTCTCTGTCATCCTGAGCTTTGCGAAGGATCCCCTGAATTCAATTGTGAACTTACTCAATGCCGGATCCAAAAAAGCCCTGTCACGAATGACAAGGCTTAAGAAAGAATAAAAAAATTACTTTTCAGCACTTAAAGACTCATTTGCCTTCGAAAAAACATTATTTAGTTTTTCACCAAGCTCATTATCTTTACCATGATCTAAAAGGGTTATTTCTTCAGCATAACTCTTAAAGCTAACCTTACCTGTATTCACATCATAAAGAGCGCCAACTAAGCCAATACTTTCTTGTTGAATCATTAATCTTAAAATATCGCTATTTTTATATAATTGCTGTAAAGAGTTGGCAATATTTAATTCAGCGACTTCAGAAATAAATTGGTGATTTGCGCCATTTCTTTCATGCTTAATTTCTTTTTCAGCTGCAATTGCAGGCTTAATTTTCGATAAAAGTTGCGTTATATGGCCTTTTTCAACCTGATCACAAGCAGCAGCGATAGCGCCACAGCGAGTATGGCCTAAGGTAACAATCAATTTAGCACCAGCGACATGGCAGGCATATTCTATACTGGCTATCACATCATCATTAACCACATTTCCAGCAACCCGAACACAGAAAATATCACCAAAACTCATATCAAAAATAGTTTCTACCGGCACCCTCGAATCGATACAGGCTAAAATAACGGCAATGGGATGTTGC
>JAIUOG010000002.1 GCA_020161725.1 Pseudomonadota bacterium | reverse complement strand
TTTGATAAATGGATTCCCGCCTACGCGGGAATGACATAAATTTGAATCACAGTGAGTTTAAATGGCACTACAAGTTGAGTAAAAAAGGATAGGAACACTCGGAGCGCAGCAAAACCCGGGTTACGTTTAATACTCGTATTTTGAAGTTGTTTGGGTATAGCTATCGATTTTTCATAAAATCAGTATAGAATCTATTCTTTTTTACTGAGCAAATCTATGCATTCAAAAATATTAGCTTTAGCTTTATTCAGCCAAGCAGCCTTGGCCTCCCCTTGGTTCACAGGCCCTTTATTAGCCCCCTCAGGCAAAACCATCCCCGGAGGTCATTTTAACTTCGAGCCTTATGCTTTTTACACTGAATACCCTGCGGGCTACCGCAACGTTGAGGTCACGCCCATTCTAACCGCAGGAATTAATGATTTTTTAGATCTTCAAACCTCGCTACCTTATGACTATAGTTGGGATCAGGGACAACATGGAAATGGTATTGGCGATTATAGCTTAGGCTTAGGTATCCAGCTTTTAAGACAGGGAGAAAGCGATTGGCTACCTGATTTTCGCTTAACCATCCAAGAAGTATTTCCAACAGGCCATTTTGAAAATCTAAGCCCTAAAAAATTAGGCACTGATCAAACTGGCTCAGGTGCTTATCAAACCTTTTTAGGTCTAAATTTTCAACATTTACGCCAATTTCAAAATGAGCATTATTTACGTACTCGCTTTAGTTTTGTTGCGGCTAAAGCAAGTGATGTTACAGTTCATGGTGTTAATGTTTTTGGCGGCGGTTTGGGTACTGAAGGGCGTGTTCATGGCAGCACCAGTTATTCTGTTGACTTAGCTTTTGAATATACTCTAACTCAACATTGGGTGCCGGTTTTTGAGGTTTTATATGGCCATAGCTCGGGAAGTAACTTTGATGGTAACCCAGGCTTTACTCCAGGTGGTACAGTAGCAGCCGTTGGCGGTGGCAGTAGCGATTCGGCCTCTTTAGCCCCAGCTTTAGAATATAACTTCACACCCAATTTAGGCTTAATAGGCGGGCTTTGGTTTTCAGTCACAGGCCCACATGCCGCTAAATTTATGACTGGCACGTTGGCAGTGAATTATTATATGTAAAAATGCAACTGCCTTGTTATCAAGGCAGTTAATTTAGCTCATATTAGGGTACAGCACCGAATGGGTTTCCAGGTTCATCAAATGGATTTCCCAATTCAGCGACTGATATAGGTGTTATCTCGTGGTTTTGAAATATTTGTAAATAAGAAGCCTTCTCTAATTCATGCTCCTCACGACTCATCGTGATTTGACGATGAGCAACTTTTGAAAAATCTTCTTCTTTTTTTACCTCAAAGTTTGTTAATCTTTCTTCTAATTTATCAAAAAACTTTTGTTGAGGATTTATTAAAGAATTAATTGAACTTGCTTTTAAAAGAAAATAAACACTGATACCTGCGCCAACCACAAGCCCTACAAAAATCCATGCTAATGGTGTTGCAGCTAAGCTAACTGCAAAAATAGAAAGCGTTGTTATTGCTATAAAATAAGAACTAGCAACGGTGGTTATAAAACCAAAAGTATTCATAAAGATTCTAAAACCGCGTTTAGATGTCGATTCTTGGTAAACAGTAAACTCATCTTTTCTCTTTTCTATTGTTTCGTTAAGAATTAAAACCATATTTTTATATTTATCATAATTCTCAGTTGAAGCCGCACAAAGAGTTTGGAATAAGGTATTAATATGCTTCACTGTTTTAATTAATTCTAATTGCTCTGCAATTGTTTGATTAATACTTGATGAGCTATCTTTTATACCAAGTGCTTTTCTTAAAATAGACCCTTCAAAAGCATAAAATGCGATACAATTTAGCGCTGCAAAAACAATACCGACCGCAATTAAAAGCGGATTTGGTATAAGTGGGATAAGAGCAAAAAGGTAATAGCCAAATAAAAAATTACCAACACTATCTTTTATTAAGCCAAAACCAAGCAAAAAGAAATAACCTATTTTTCTTAGCCAGTTAAATCGCTGCTTTTTTTCTTCCTTTTGTGCTTTTTCTGTTTTCTTAGAAAGCAAAAAAGCTTCAACTTCTTTTGCTTTTGCTAATTGTTCCGTCAATGACAGAGTAGAAAAACCTTGTGAGGGCATGTTGATTCCAACCAAGTTGATTAATTAAAGTTCTTTTATCTGGCCGAATAATATAATAAAAAACCCAATTAATCAATTTTAAGACAGTTTATATTTTTTTATCACAAATAACGAAAGTTTAAATTTTTTTCCAAATCTAAAAGATAGGCTTTTGCAGTTAAACCACCTGCGAAACCAGTTAATTGATTATTAGCACCAATAACACGATGACAGGGAACAATAATTGAAATCGCATTCCTGCCGTTTGCAGCGCCTATAGCCCGCATTGCTTTAGGATTGCCAATTTGTTTAGCTATGTCGCCGTAAGAACGTGTCTTACCAAAAGGAATAGTAAGGAGCGCTCGCCAAACCTGTTTTTGAAATTCAGTGCCTTGAAAGTCAAGTTTTAAGTCAAATTGTTGTAATTGACCAGAAAAATAAGCACTCAGTTGGTTTTCTGCTTCCATTAAAATAGGATGGGTATCTACCTTTTCAATCGCTTTTAAATGAGTATATTTTCTTTTTTCGTCCTGCCATAAAAGGGCTGCAATACCTTTGTTCGATGTGACTAAAGTTAATTGACCTAAAGGTGTATCTATCATTTTATAAAAATAAATCATAACAATATCCTCATATTATTATTTAAGGATAAATTAGAAATTAAAAGATAACCGGCCATTTTCGGACATTGATATATTTTTAATATAATGTCCGAAAATGGCTATATTAAAGACAAATAATATCTATACTAAAAAAAACTTTAATTTATATTTTTAATTATGCTGGATGCACAAATTGCCTATAAGGCTTTACTTTCCCATGATAGACGCTTCGATGGGATCTTTTTTGTTGGTGTTTTATCTACTGGTATTTACTGTAGGCCAATTTGTCCTGCTAAAACACCTAAATTTGAAAGTTGTCGCTTTTTTAATAATAAGGAAGCCGCTGAAAAAGCCTTATTTCGCCCCTGCTTACGTTGCAGACCCGAAATAGCACCTGGTAAAGCCCCTGTCGATAATTCAGAAAGACTTGCCCATAGTATTGCAAACCATCTCGAAGATAAATTGATTACTAATGAGCAAACTTTAGAAGAAATTGCAGCAACCTATAATCTTAGCAGTCGACATCTTAGGCGAATTATCAAAAAAGAATTTGGCGTATCCCCTATTGAATTATTACAAACAAGACGCCTTTTATTAGCAAAACAATTATTAACTGATACATCACTTTCTATTATCAGAATCGCCTTTGCCAGCGGCTTTTCAAGTTTAAGACGATTTAATGATGCCTTTCAAAAACATTATAAAATGCCACCCACTAAACTAAGAAAACTCTCTTTACCTAAGAAAAATGAAATTAAGTCCTTGGATATGATTAGTTTAGAATTAGGTTATCGCCCACCTTATGACTGGCCTAGCATGCTGGAATTTTTAGAGGCTAGAAAAATAGTCGGCGTAGAACATATTAATCATTCCAGTTATTTAAGAACGGTATGCATTGCTGGGCATAAAGGTTGGATAGAGGTGAGCCATCTTCCACAAAAAAATAGCTTAAGAGTGAAATTAACAGCGTCATTAATCCCTGTTTTATCTATTCTACTGACGCGCTTACGAAACTTATTTGATCTCAACGCCAATATTAATCTAATTAATGAGCATTTAATAAAAGATGAGAAGCTTAGAGCGAGTATTGAAAAAAACCCCGGTTTACGTGTCCCTGGTGCTTTTGATAATTTTGAAATGATAGTACGCGCTATTTTAGGGCAACAAATTACAGTTAGAGCAGCCACCACCTTAGCATCACGATATGCCAAAACCTTTGGTGAAAAAATAGAAACTAATATTCCTGAACTAAACTTACTCACACCAGACGCAAGCATCCTTGCCAAAGCAAGTATAGATGAACTTGCAACCTTAGGCATTATTAGTGCCAGAGCCAAAACTATCTTGGCCTTTAGCGAATTATTAAAAGACAAACCAATATTTTTTAATTCAACTCACCCCGAAGATTTAATTAATCAATTAATTACCATACCAGGCATTGGCCCTTGGACAGCGAACTATATCACGATGCGTGCCTTTCGTTGGCCTAATGCCTTTCTTAAAGAGGATATTGCTATGCGAAAAAATTTAGGCCATTTAAGTGCTAAAGAAGCAGAAGAATTATCAAAAGCCTGGCAACCCTGGCGAAGCTATGCACTGATGCATATTTGGAAAAATGTATCGGTTATAAATTAATTTGTACTAAACTTTAAATAGATTAATTATTAAGGACAATAATTTTGAAAAAATTCATATTTATCTTACTTGGCCTAATTATCCTTATTTTTATAGGATTTTTATTATTGCCAGGAACGGCAATGCCGCCTAATCAAGAGCGCACAACAACGATCTATCCTTCAGATAATGAAAGTTAATTTAGGCTTGTTGTTCTATTTTTTTACTTAATAAAAATTTCCTTCTAACAGGCTAGGAGAGTCAGAGGGCAGCCCCTCACTACAATCGATTGGATATTTATTTGCCCTATAAAATAAACTGCCCCCTACTAATACTGATAAAGCAATACCTGCTATTAGCATAGGTGGAGAGGCTAAGAGAATAGCTGCAACAATTAAGGCGCCTCCTGCTACCGCAGCCAATGAAATAAATACATCTAACATAAAAGGCGCATTTTGTTTATTGGATGGGTTAGTTTTTAATGGCTCTTCTTTTTTCTCAGCCACTGTGACTGGTTCAGGACTTTCTTCGGTTTTAGGCGTAATTAGATCTCTGAAAATTTGTAGTAGCTCGTTAGTTTTGGGATCACTTTTTTCGCCAGAGTTTGTTTTAATATCTGGATGCTTAATATTATATTTTTCTTTGAAAGCAGCTAAAGCTTCTGCTGTAACTTGTCTCGTTGCTTCTAAATCCGATTTAGTTTCAACAAGAACGTATTTAATATCCAGAGGTATTGCGGCTTTTTCTTTTTCTAAGGTTTTTTCTAAGTATTGAAAACTTTCTAAATCGGCAGGATTAAAACATAAAAGAATAATGACAGCGTCTTTATAGTAACTTTGTGGCATAGACCTATATCGCTCAATTGCAGAAGTATCCCAAATTTCAAATTCCTTTATCTTTACAAACTCAGTCCCAATTGTCTGGCTAGGTACACCCTGTTGTCCCTCCATCTTCCATAATAGGCTCGTTTTACCAACAGCGGCTGCCCCAAGAGTTACTATTTTTAGACTCACAACAAATACTCCATTTCTTAAAAACCAACCTATAATGCCAAAAAAAGCTTAACAAATCCTTAACCTCTGCGCGATTTGAATCACCTTATTATAAAGATATAAAAAACAATTTATTATGCCTTTAATATTTTCTTAATATTTTTAGTTTATAATCTGCTCAAATTAATTAAAGGAACTAAATCATGCCTAAAATAAATTTGAATGCCAAAACCTATTCGGAATTTTTAGCTAAAAAAATTTTAAAAGCGAGCGGCCAATATCAATATATTTTCTTCCCAAAATCTAAACTTATAGGATATGAGAGATGGGAGCTAACTGCTGATGAATACTATAAAGTTCATGGAATGAAGCCCATAACTGGATTGAAAGCTTATTTTATAGCTCCTTTCCAACATTTTATAGATATGTTTAAAGACGTTAAAGACACTTTTAAACCATATAAAGCAGGCTATCAAATCGGAAATGATATTTTGCAACCTTTGAAGGGCATAGGGAATATTTTATCCATTACAAACCTGAGCATTCTCTTAGTACAAGGCCTTATATACACTCTTTTTGTTGTACCTTATAAATTAATTAAACATGCTGGCAAAGAAACTTTTGCTGATGAAATGAACCGAATCGGTAAAAATTACGTAAAAGGTCTTGCTTGGATGCTTGAAGAAACAATAGGCCTTATAAGAGGAGTCACTCGAATAGCAGCAACGCCCTTATTAATTCTCAAAATGGCTTTAAGAGGTATTATAACAGTGATAAAGGGTATGCCTAAGCTCGAAGAAAATGCATCTATGCAAGAATTAGCTGCAATGGGATTAGAAAATTTAGAACAAGAAGCCACGACAAATCCATCCACTTATCTTATTATTAAAACCTTGCATGTAAAATATCAAAAAAGATATAAGGAACAAGGAACAGCAATTGCTCAGCAGGAAGAAACAAGTTATCAATTTAGATTTAGTAAGACAGGTCAAAAATCTTATTTAGAACTTTTTTCAAAGAAAGATAATAGTACTAGTTTAACTCCATCAGATTCTCCAGAGCCTATTAATACAATTTAGCAACGAGTCTGGGTGTCGGTCTGTAAGACCCTAACCCAGGTTTTCCTTCAATAGCTCACAGTGCATTCAAGACATCAATCTATCAAAAACCTATTGTTAAAAAAATTAAAAAAGACTTCATAAATTGATGTAATTTAATTGACCAAAAAAATCAAAAGATTATAATTCGCACAAATAAAAAAATAATATCTCTATGCTTATTACCCTATTGTTTTCTTTGGCTGGGAATACAGGCTCAAGTACAACCATTAGCTTTATTGATTTCGATACTTCGGAAATTATCACTAGCAATATAGTTAATTATAGTAATCAAGAACCTGTCAATTTATTTTCTATAGAAATTAATCCTGAAAAAGCATTTGATTTAAAAATATCTCGCGAAGGAAAAAAAACAGTCATTTTTCGAATAGAGTCTGGTTATTTCAACAAGGAAGAACTTCATGGTATTCATCTAGATTTTAGCGATAAAATTCGCCTTCGTACTCACAAAAATTGTGCTGAATCTAAACTTTTAAGCAAATTTGACTTTGAAGCTTTATACACAGTTTTTATGATAGCTTTCCTACAATTTAGAGTTAGTTTGATAAGCCAACGATTTCCTACACATACTAATGATGAGTTTTACAAAGAATCAGCCAAAATCCCCTTACCCGATTGTAAAAAAATCGTTTTATCTTTAATTAGAACATTAACTTATCAACAAAAAGTAGCTTTAAGTGAACTCGAACATGAAAAATTCTTTTCCTCTTTTCTCTCAGAAATTGGGCAAGAAACATTAATCGAAAAAATACATTTAGCTATTAGAACGATTGATCCTGACGTCTCAATAGGAGCACTCATAGAAACAACTAATTCCATTATACAAAATAAAATATTTAATGATGGTACTTCAGAGAACGCTGACAAATTTCAGCCTCAGTCATTTATATAAAAAGCTCAATTTCTTCATTTTTACTAGCTATAGTAAAATGAGGTGTCGTCAAGTTAATGAAATCAGCGCAAAAATAGCTCAGACCGTCAAATTTTAGGCGCAAAGCAGCAAAAGTGCAGCTTCATCCAAATTGACGCTGCCTAACTAGCCACTCACTCCTGGTTTACCTGCATCAGGGTTTTCATCTTCCTCTGTAAATAAATCGAATTGCTCCAATGTCTTACTCTGATATTTAAAGAATGAACTAGGATCTGATTTACTTTTAAAAACATTAGCAATCGCTCTAAAGAAGTTGATAAAAGTATCCCAAGCACCAGAATCTTGTTTTAGAATATGCTGTTGCTCCATGATCTTAGCTGCCCAGCCTTTTAAAAATCCTGCGCCTGACTCCTGATAGGTTGCGGTACGCATTGTTTTTATATCTTCTTTAAATGAATCAATTAAGTCTTGAGCCGTCTTTTTAATCTCAGAATTGCTATGCTTTGCGATATAGGCTTCTAACTTCTGTAATTTATCCTCGATTATTTTAATTTTTTTCATAGACTTTCGCGCAACTAGCTCATACTCTTTACCTTTTTCACGTATTAAGGTTGCATTAGTGTCTAAAGCGTCCTTTAGCTGCAAATAAATATCATTAGATGCTACTAACCTTTCACTCTGATTAGCATTAAATTCATATTTGAATCGTTTGTCGTATAATTCATTATATTTTTCAAAAAGAGAGGGGATTTCTTTCTCAATCTTAACGTATGCTGCCGGCTTAATTCCTTCTTTAAGCTTTCCGTCTCTATCAATTACTTGTTCCATAAACCCTTTCATAGATGCCGCTATTTTCTCTACATCTTTAACTAATTCTTTTGCTTCTTGGCTAACTTTATCTTCTATTGCTTGCCTTTCGGCTGCAACCTCTTGACTAACTCTGGTAATAATAGCCTGATATTTATTTTCTAGCTCCTCAAGTACTGCCAACTGCTGAGAATTAGGCTTATCAATCTCGGCGCGTTTTTTTGTATAGTCAGCTTTAAAATTTTTTAAAAGATCTTCCGCAGCCTTATAATCCTTTTTGTCTAACAAGGAGTTTATCTCCTTTATTCTTCTTTCTACCAGATTTTGCAAAGCAGAAAGGGCAAGCTTTATCCCTGCTTGCTTTTGTTCTTCTTCATATGGATTCCCTTTCTTAGGTGTAGAAGCGGCCTTTTCAGCTTCTGTAGCCTTAACTGCCACAGCCTCTTCGACCTTTTTTACCAAGGCTTGATATTCCTCCTCTATTACTGTTAGCGCCTCTTTTTGCTGAGAAGAATACTCACTGTCTTTACCAGGTTTTTCTAAAAGCTTGCGCCAATATTCACTTTTAAAATTTCGTAGAAATGTATTAGCGCCATCAACGTTTCCTTCATTTAAAAATTTATTAATCCATTGCTTTCTACCCTTAAAAAATTCGTTAAAGGTGCTCATGAATAATTGTATGTCTTCTTTTGTAGCCATTTTTCATCCTAAGCTGTCATCTTAAAGACAGTATAGAACAAAAAGGAGCAATAAAGGGGCTCCGTTGCAAAAACGAATTCTAGTTTAGAATTGAGTCTAACTTCGATGAAATAATGGACTGTCGAGATGCGTTCCACAAAACCCACTGCCTTTAAATGGCGTCATTTTCAAGGTGAATTAATCCTGCAATGTGTCCGCTGGTATTGTAAATACGGAATTAGCTATAGGGATTTGGAGGAAATGATGGCGGAGCGTGGTTTAGCCGTAGATCATACAACGGTGTACCGCTGGGTTCAGCATTATGCTGCGGAGTTAAAAAAGCGACTTGAATGGCATAAGAAGCGCTATTCTCGACGTTGGTACTTGGATGAAACGTACATCAGGATAAAAGGCGAATGGAAGTACCTCTATCGTGCAGTGGATGAGCGAGGCAATACTATTGATTTTTATCTATCACATCGACGCAATGCCATTGCTGCCAAACGATTTCTTAAGAAACTAATAAAGGGGAATCCGACTTGTGATATTGCTGTGATTAATACGGATAAAAATCCAGCTTACGGTCAAGCAATTAAAGAGCTAAAACAGGAAGGGGCGCTTGCTGAGGATATGAAGCATTTGCAAATAAAATACCGTAACAATCGGCTCGAAGCAGACCATGGCAAGCTTAAGCAGCTTATCAATCCTATTCGTGGATTTCAATCAATGAAAACAGCCTACGCAACAATTAAAGGTTTTGAGATAATGCGAATGTTTAAAAAAGGACAGTTCAATAGTTGGATGTATGGCACACGAACGGAAATATCATTCATTAATGAACAATTTGGCCTGTACAGTTGAGAGCCGTACAAAACTTAATATTTTTAACGTTGGTTCTTTTTTGCAACGGAGCCCTTTTTCGTCTAAGTGTTTTGATAAAACATAGGCATCATTTTCGTAGCGATCGTGATGTTGATAGAGCTCGATTTGTACTAGTAATTGGTTTACATCACAAAGCTTCCATGACCTGTGGCTCATCCAAAAGTTGACTAGGCCGCCTTCTGCTAAGACAATGACGCGTTGCAGAAAAACTGAGCTTATCGAAAATATAAAATCTAAATTAGGCGCAAATAAACGCTCTGAACTTTTATCCTTGGCATTTAAGTCTTATCCGGAACTGATTTAGCTTTTTTGCCCATTAAATATTTTTCAATTTGCATATTTATCGCATATTGACTTATTTTTAAACAATAATATAATAGTCATTATTAAAATCTATTCTAGTAAATTATAGGTATCTATGCCCATAAAAAATTTATGCGATATTCTAATAAAAGGAAATGTAGATAATCTTACAAGCTTTTTTTTAGAACCCAAAGCTAGAAACATTGATATCAATGCGATCCCTGGCTATGTAACAGCTATTCATGTCCTTTTCTTCGCAAAGAGACCTACTCAAATTACTAGAGACATGCTGCAAATTATTTTGGATTTAAGGGACGATAATGGACGAGTACGAGCTGATTTAAATAAAGTACACTGCAATGCGGGAGCCGCATTAACTATTGCGGTTGATAACAATGATATTCAAACTGTTCAGCAAATTCTTGATGCAAGGCATAATGATGGTTCTTTAGCTGTTAATATAACAGCTGCTGGGCAGCATGGAGAATTTTGGTCTCCAATGACCAGAGCGCTGTTCAAGAATCATTTAGAAATCGTACAATTTTTGGTTGATGCAAGAAAAGATAATGGCGACCCTATATTATCAAATCAGGATTTAATTAGAGCATTGCAAGGTGCTCATGCAAATGGCGCTATTGAAATAGATGATAATGAAGCAACAAGATGGTTAGCTGAGCATTTAAACATTCCCTTGCCTAGAAGACGCGAACCTCTAGAGCAAATACCGCAAGCTCTAGCCCTAAGGCCAGAGCCTGGAGAGCAAATACCGCAAGCTCTAGCCCTAAGGCCAGAGCCTGGAGAACAAATAGCAGATGTACCTATAAATGCGGTTACTACCTTTATCCAAAATAGTCAAAATACTCATAAAACATCTGTAACTATCAGTGTAGAAACTAGTCTTAAAAGACTTAAAGCAAAATATAGTCTTGATAAGGAAAAAGAAACACTGGATGCGATAAAGGCTTATATCCGAAATAATGCCTCAAGTTTCATAACAGGAAGAGCTTCTATAGCAATCGACTGTATTGACCGCATTCAAAAATGTAGTATGAGAAGAATGGGCTCCGATCTGACTGCAAGACAGTGTTTATTACTTATATGGCAAGGAATTGAAGATAAAAATGCTCATGTAGAGGAAGTAACTATCAATGAAAGAGATATTATTGATAGGAAAATAACTCTCGTTAACAATCTTGTTGCCGCACAAACAACTTATGGAAAAGATAATCCTGCATGTTTTGTAGGAACAGTTAATAAAATTGTCGAAAGCTTAGATGGTGTTCATCCTGACGTAGAAATAATAACTGCAAACGAAATTTTACCTGTTGCTAGTGAAAAAGCATTGATATTCATTCGGGATGCACTAAAAGAAAAAACCATTAAAGAACAAAGAGCGGTACTTAAAACCTGGAACGACGTAGATGATGAAAATAGTGCTGCTAAATTTAGGCAAAAAATGGTTTTTCATATTGATATGAAATTAAAAGAAGAATACAGAACCTTATTAACAGAAGAACAAAGAGTGCAAATTACTAATAATATTGAATATGCTCCAAAACCAGTTCTTCATAGAAAACTAGAGGAATTGATTGAAAATATCGCAACATTTGATGCTAATGCCTTTGCTAATCAGAAATTATTAATTGAAAAAATACAAGAGCAAGCAAAACAAGCATATGATGAACGAGATAATACGTTTCAAGTTGAATACGATTTACTATTATCCGAAAAGAAAGCTTTATTACAAAAAATAATGGATGACATTAGTTTGGGGCTGAATGAATTCAAAAATAGGATGGATAAGGAATACAGGTTTAATCTAATCAAAAGGTATAGTATTCATTCTTTTATTCAAAATTTAAAACCTTTATTAGAAAAGGAATTAAAGGGAAGTTTATCTCTTAACGAAGCTCTTCGAGCAAAGCTTGTACATATAGCAAAACATAAAGCGACTGAAATTTTTATTGGCGACAGTCAATTACTTAAAAAAATCACGAATGTGCTAATGGTAATTTTTTTTCCAATAGGTGTAATAGTCGCCTCAATAAAAAAATATAATACAGGTAATTTTTTCTTCTCTACCGCTCCAACTCCCACGACAAGAGGACAAGAGGCAGAGATAGTATTTAATAATTTCTTACCTAAACTAAGCGGTTAAAAAATTTCCTCATTGTTAGATCTTTTATTATTGATATTGGAGCTGTAATTTGCAGAACGTAAACTATAACTCCTTTTATCTTCAAATAATATCAATACCTATAATGTTCAGGCTTATAAGGTCCATCGACTGATACACCAATATATTCCGCTTGTTTCTGGCTTAGTTTAGTCAGCTTCGCACCAATTCTATCTAAATGTAAGCGAGCTACTTTTTCGTCTAGGTGTTTTGGTAAAACATAGACGTCATTTTCATAGCGCTCATGATGTTGATAGAGTTCGATTTGTGCTAGTACTTGGTTTGTGAAAGAGGAGGACATCACAAAGCTCGGGTGGCCTGTGGCGCAGCCAAGATTGACTAGGCGGCCTTCTGCTAAGACGATGATGCGTTTACCGTCTTTGAATATCACATGATCAACTTGTGGTTTAATATTTTCCCATTCATATTGACGTAAACTTTGGATATCGATTTCTGAATCAAAATGGCCAATATTGCAAACAATGGCTTGGTTACGCATTTTAACCATATGCTCGTGGGTAATCACATGGAAATTACCTGTTGCTGTTACAAAGATATCCACTTGTGATACGACATCATCAACATTAACCACACGGTACCCTTCCATTGCTGCTTGAAGAGCACAGATGGGATCAATTTCTGAGATTAATACTGTTGCACCTTGCCCTCTTAATGCTTGAGCACAGCCTTTACCTACATCACCGTAGCCTAAGATTAGAGCTACTTTGCCTGCTATCATGACATCAGTTGCTCTTTTGATACCATCTAATAAGGATTCACGGCAGCCATAAAGATTGTCGAATTTGGACTTGGTAACAGAGTCATTGACATTAATTGCAGGCATTTTTAATTTGCCTTCTTTAGCCATTTCATAAAGTCTTGCGACACCCGTGGTTGTTTCCTCTGATAGGCCTTTGATTTCTTTTAATAATTCAGGGTATTTTTCATGAATTATTTGAGTAAGATCGCCACCATCGTCTAACAACATGTTGGGAGTCCAGCCCGATTGGCTTTTAATGGTTTGCTCAACACACCACCAATATTCTTCTTCTGTTTCACCTTTCCAGGCAAAAACGGGAATGCCTTTGGCAGCAATTGCGGCTGCAGCATGATCTTGGGTTGAAAAAATATTACAGGACGACCAGCGTACTTCAGCACCTAAGGCGATTAGGGTTTCTATTAGTACTGCTGTTTGGATGGTCATATGTAAGCAGCCTGCAATACGAGCCCCTTTTAGTGGTTGGCTTTTGCCAAATTCTTCACGAAGTACCATAAGGCCTGGCATTTCAGTTTCAGCTATGGCTATTTCTTTGCGCCCCCAATCGGCAAGGTTGATATCGGCTACTTTGTAATCTTCTTTCATTTTTTTATCCTATTTTTGTATAGCTAGAAATCCTGTCATTTTTTACCCTATATTGAAATAAACAATTCCTCTCCCCTTGTGGGAGAGGGATTTACCTTCCAATTTTGTTCATATTATTGGTTAAAAAATATCAAGAGCCTTAGCAGCGCCAATCCGGCAACCTTAATCTTTAATTTATTCTCTTTAAGAACCCGGATTATGGCTCGTTGAGCCTCCATCCAGGCTACATCTCGTTTATTATAAAGCCTTGGCTAAAACATCAACCTTGTCCAAGCGCTCCCAGGGGAGGTTCTCCCGACCATAGTGGCCGTAGGCAGCGGTTTGTTGGTAAATAGGTCTTAATAATTGGTGATGCTCGATGATACCCTGTGGCGTTAAATCGAAATTATCGTTGATTAACTTAATAATTTCAGCATTCGGTAATTTACCCGTACCAAAGGTATCAATCGAAATGGAAGTCGGTTCTGCTATACCAATAGCATAAGAAACCTGTATCTCGCATTTATCAACAATACCTGCTGCAACTAAGTTTTTAGCAACATGTCTTGCGGCATAAGCTGCTGAACGGTCTACTTTGGTGGGATCTTTTCCTGAGAAACAACCACCACCATGGCGAGCCATTCCACCATAGGTGTCTACAATAATTTTACGGCCTGTTAAGCCACAATCTCCCAATGGACCACCAATCACAAAACGGCCAGTTGGGTTGATAAAATAACGTGTTTTAGAGGATAACCATTCAGCAGGCAATACTTGCTTGATAATCTCTTCACGCACCGCTTCAACTAAGTCACTATAGCTAATATCGGGGGCATGTTGAGTAGAAAAAACAACCGTATCGATACCAACTGGCTTGCCCTGTTCATAATTCAAAGTTAATTGGCATTTCGCATCGGGGCGTAGCCAAGGAAGTGTATTTGCTTTTCTTAGTTGCGCTTGCTTTTGCATTAGGCGATGAGCGTAAGCAATCGGCGCTGGCATATAAACATCAGTTTCTTTAGAAGCGTAACCAAACATAAGTCCTTGGTCACCTGCACCAAGTAATTTAGTATCTGCATTATCTACGCCCTGAGCAATATCAGGAGATTGTTTGCCAATGGCTGATAAAACTGCACAAGATGCCCAGTCAAATCCCATCTCGGAACTATTATAGCCAATCTCTTTAATTACCTCGCGGGTAATCGCCTCAACATCAACCCAAGCGGAGGTAGTAATTTCCCCCCCCACTAACACCATTCCTGTTTTAACTAAGGTTTCACAGGCAACGCGCGCTTTAGGATCTTTAGCTAAAATTGCATCTAAAATTGCATCAGAAATTTGATCTGCAATTTTATCTGGATGTCCTTCAGAAACGGATTCTGAAGTAAATACATGAAAATCACTCAACACTATGTCCTCAAATTTGTTTTCATCATTTTTATAAAGTCATCAAAGATAACTTCAATCTCATGTGGCCCAGGGCTTGCTTCAGGATGACCTTGAAAGCCTAGAGCGGGTTTTGCTTTATGCCTAATTCCTTGCAAGCTATCGTCAAAAAGTGATCGATGCGTGACTTCCATATCTTTAGGTAAGGTTTTTTCATCAATAGTAAAACCATGGTTTTGACTAGTAATAAAAACACGTTTTGGCTCTTTCATTTCAGCAACAGGATGATTTGCACCATGATGACCAAACTTCATTTTCATCGATTTAGCACCCACAGCCAGAGCTAATATTTGAAAGCCCAGGCAAATTCCAAAAAGAGGTATCGATTTTTCTAAAAAAACCTGGGTCGCTTCAATAGCATAATCACAGGCCTTAGGGTCACCAGGACCATTCGATAAGAAGATGCCGTCAGGATTAAGAGCCAAAGCGTCTTTGGCTGAAGTTTGAGCAGGAACCAAAGTTATATGGCAACCCTTATCATGCAGAATTCTTAAAATATTATGCTTAACACCAAAGTCATAAGCCACAATATGATATTTAGCAGGCAAGGCCTCCATAGATGCCCATTCCCCTCTTCCTTCATGCCAGCGCTCTATCGTTTGCCTCGACACTTCAACAGCTAAATCCCTATCTTGCATACCTTGAAAAGCCTTTGCCATTTTCAGAGCTTCATCAATCTTACCAACCTCGGTACTAATGCAAGCAGCGATAGAACCCTTATCTCTTAATTTTTGTGTTAAAAGCGGGTATCAATGCCACTAATACCAACTACACCCTGCTTTTTTAACCAGTCAGCTAGTGAAGCATTAGCACGGTAATTCGAAGGAAGCTTGGCATAGTTTCTCACAACTAATCCTGCTGCCTGTGCTTTGGAGGACTCCATATCTTCAAAATTACAACCGGTATTGCCTACATGAGCAACCGTAAGAGTGATAATTTGCTTCGCATAAGAAGGGTCGGTTAGCATTTCTTGATAACCTGTCATTGCAGTATTAAATACTAACTCACCAACGGTAGAACCAGTTGCACCGATTGAGTTTCCTTCCAAAACGGTACCATCAGCAAGAACTAAGATAGCGGGCTTATTTAACATAAGGTTCTTTAGGGTTGCTAAAAAGTGACTAATTGTAACAGGACTTAGAAAAACTCCCAATCCCTTTTGCCTAGGTATTGGCGTTTTTCTTCAGCCCAGTGGAACTTAAGTTTGTTAAAATTTCATGTCTTCAAAAAACTTTTTTACACCATCGAACCAAGAGCTCAATCGTGGAGAATGGCTTTTGGAATTATCAATTGATTCTTGTAGCTTTGTAAAAAGTTCTTTTTGTTCACGCGAAAGGTTCACTGGTGTTTCAACTAAAATCTTACAAAGTAAATCACCCTTAGCTAAACTTCTCACTGACTTCATCCCTTTACCGCGTAAACGAAATACTTTTGCAGTTTGAGTTTCTGCAGGGATTTTTAAGGTAATTCGGCCTTCTAAAGTGGGTACTTCAATTGAACCACCTAAGGCTGCTGTACTGAAGCTAATAGGTACTTCACAGTAAAGATCATTTTCGTGACGTTCAAATATGGGATGTTGCTTCACAGACACTTGTACATAAAGATCGCCTGTGCCACCTCCATGAATACCCGCTTCACCCTCACCACTTAAACGTACTCTGTCGCCATTGTCGACACCAGCAGGGATTTTTACAGTTAATTTTTTAGATTCACGCACACGCCCCTGACCATGACAACTGTTACAAGGGTCAGAGATAACTTTACCGTCACCATGACAGCTTGGACAAGTTTGTTGAATAGAGAAAAAACCTTGTTGAATGCGAACTTGACCGACACCTGCACAAGTTTCGCACGTTTTTGGAGTTGAACCTTTTTTAGCACCGGAACCATCGCAGGTTTGGCAGCTCACATGTTTAGGAACTGTAATTTCGATTTGTTTACCTACAGCCGCCTCTTCTAGAGTTAGGGTCACATTGTATTGTAAATCAGCGCCTCGCTGACCACGTGACTGCCTTGCTCCACCACGGCCGCCGGAGAATATATTTTCAAAAATATCTTCAAATACATCGCCAAAGCCGCCACCAAAACCACCGCCGCCGAAACCGCCAAAACCACCAGCACCCTCTGCTGAATGGCCAAAACGATCGTAGGCACTACGTTTTTGTGGATCGGATAAAACAGCATAAGCTTTTTGGATTTCTTTAAACTTTTCTTCTGCTTCTTTATCGTTAGAGTTACGGTCTGGATGGTATTTCATTGCGAGCTTGCGATATGCTTTTTTAATTTCAGCATCCTCAGCATCACGATTTATACCAAGAATGTCGTAATAATCCTTCTGTTCCATAACTCTAACACCAATAAAAAGCTAAAAGGGAAAAATCCCTTTTAGCGTAGTAAATATAAATAAAGAGCAGGGACATATACCCCTGATCTATGAAAATTATTTTAAAGCCCCAAACCTTGATTACGCCTTTGGCTGCATCAAGGCTACTTTAAAAGAGCCTTATTTCTTGTCTTCGTCCTTCACTTCTTCGAATTCAGCATCAACTACGCCGTCATCCGCTTTTGCTGACTCCTGAGATTGACCTGCATCGGCATTTCCTGCATTTCCAGCATCGGCTTCAGCTGATTTTTTAGCGTAGACACGCTCTGCCATTTTACCAGAAACTTCAGTTAAGACTTTAATTTTATCTTCAATTAAGGCCTTATCATTACCTTTCACTGCATCTTTCAATTCAGTCACTGCCGTTTCAATATGCTTTTTCTCATCATCAGCCATATCGCCTTCTAAATCTTTAAGTGATTTCTCACTGCTATGGATTAAGCTATCGGCCTGATTGCGTAAATCAGCCATTTCTTTGAATTTTTTATCTTCATCAGCATGGGCTTGCGCATCTTTGATCATCGAATCAACTTCAGCATCACTTAAGCCACTTGACGCCTTAATAACGATAGATTGTGCTTTTCCTGTTGCTTTGTCTTTCGCAGATACGTTAAGTATACCATTCGCATCAATATCAAAGGTTACTTCGATTTGTGGTACGCCACGCGGTGCTGCTGGAATATCAGTTAAGTCAAAACGACCTAAGGATTTGTTAGCAGAAGCTTGTTCACGCTCACCTTGTAAAACATGCACTGTTACAGCCGTTTGTCTGTCATCTGCTGTTGAGAAAACTTGGTTTGCCTTAGTTGGGATGGTGGTATTTTTCTCGATTAATTTAGTCATTACACCACCTAAGGTTTCAATACCTAAAGATAGTGGAGTAACGTCTAATAATAAGATATCTTTCACATCACCCGATAAAACTGCCGCTTGAATTGCAGCACCAACTGCAACTGCTTCGTCAGGGTTTACGTCTTTACGTGGCTCTTTGCCAAAGAATTCTTGTACTGTTTTTTGTACTAAAGGCATTCTTGTTTGGCCGCCAACTAAGATGACTTCATTAATTTGTGACATATTTAAGCCTGCATCTTTTAAAGCTGTTTTGCAAGGCTCAATAGTGCGTTGAACCAAGTTTTCAACTAAAGATTCCAATTTGGCGCGAGTAAGCTTAATGTTTAAATGCTTAGGACCTGATGCATCGGCAGTGATGTAAGGTAAATTCACATCCGTTTGTTGTGCTGAAGATAATTCGATTTTTGCTTTTTCAGCCGCTTCTTTTAAGCGTTGAAGAGCGAGTGGGTCGTTATGTAAATCGATACCTGAATCTTTTTTGAATTCAGCAGCTAAATATTCAATAAGCGTTAAGTCGAAATCTTCACCACCAAGGAAAGTATCTCCATTAGTTGCCAATACTTCAAATTGGTGTTCGCCATCAACCTCAGCAATCTCAATGATAGAAATATCGAAAGTACCACCACCTAAGTCGTATACAGCGATAACAGAATCACCACGTTTTTTATCCATACCATAAGCAAGCGCTGCAGCGGTTGGCTCATTGATGATACGTTTTACTTCAAGACCCGCAATTTTACCTGCATCTTTAGTCGCTTGACGCTGTGAATCATTAAAGTAAGCAGGCACAGTAATAACCGCTTCCGTCACAGTTTCACCTAGATAATCTTCGGCTGTTTGTTTCATCTTACGTAAAACTTCAGCAGAAATTTGTGGAGGCGCTTTATCTTGGCCTTTCACACTCACCCAAGCATCACCATTATCCGCTTTGACAATTTTGTAAGGAACCATCTTAATATCTTTTTGTACAACTGGATCTTCAAAGCGACGGCCAATCAAACGCTTTACAGCAAAAAGGGTATTTTCTGGATTGGTTACCGCTTGGCGCTTTGCAGCCTGACCCACTAAAATTTCGTTGTCATTGGTGTATGCCACAATAGAAGGTGTCGTACGATGACCTTCATTATTTTCAATAACACGAGGCTTATCACCTTCCATGACAGCAACACATGAGTTTGTTGTACCTAAGTCGATTCCGATAATTTTTGCCATTGCTTTCGCTCCGATTCTAATATTTATTTATGTTATAACTTGCATATGGGGCAAATTTTAATAATTTCAAGCTTTCATCCAAAGATTATGGTTTAGTTACAATTACTCTTGCAGGACGAATCACTCTATCATTCAGCTTGTAACCCTTTTGGAATACAGCAATAACCGTATTTGGTGCAACTCCAGCCACTTCTTGCATAGACATTGCTTCATGCTCCTGCGGATTAAATGCTTCTCCTTCGGGATTAAGCTGTACAACATCTAGCTTTTCTAATGCATCCAAAAACAATTTTAAAGTTAATAATAACCCTTCACGCATAGAACTATTTTCATCATTTTTACTCAGTTCTATCGCTTGTTCTAAGCTATCTACCACAGGTAAAAATGAATTTATCAATTTTTCAAGGCCAAACTTATGGGCTTTTTCTATATCAAGTGTTGCACGTCTACGAGCATTATCTGCTTCAGCCATCGCACGTACTGCTTTTTCCCAATTTTCATGGGCTTTTTGTTCCATTAGAGTTAATTTTTCCTCTAAGGCGGCATAACTTGGATGATCTAAGGCTGCCTCATTATTATGAGTCGCTTCCTCCTCTTCCATTTTAGCTTGCTCTTCTATCATTTCTTCTTTATCTGATTGTTCTTTTACTTTATGCCAATCTTTTGTTTTATCTTTTGTCATTTAGACCTCCCTAGAACGCTGTTACGCTAATTGGGGATTAATTATTTAAATTCAAGTCCCGATTCCGATTTATTTTCTCTTTTTAGTGTTAATTGCCTAAAAAATAGCAATTTTTGCTTTATAGAGTATAATAGAATATTTTGGCTTTATGAGTACTTATGCAAAATTGGTCACCAGTTTCTTGGCAGAAATTTAAATATGAGCAAGCCGCTAATTATGCTGATACCAAGCAATTGGATAAAGTAGTTGGTCAACTTTCACAGTTACCTCCTCTTGTTACTAGTGGTGAAATTAAGCGCTTAAAAGCAGCCATTGCTAAGGCAGGTAGAGGAGAAGCTTTCATTTTGCAAGGCGGCGATTGCGCTGAATCCTTTGACGATTGTTGCTCTGATATCATTAGTAACAAGCTTAAAATTCTTTTACAGATGAGCCTTATTCTTCTACATGGCTTAAGAAAACCTATTGTGCGTGTTGGGCGGATTGCTGGCCAATATGCAAAGCCACGCTCCTCTGATTTTGAAACGATTGATGGTGTTACGCTTCCTTCTTATAGGGGAGACTTGGTTAACTCGCCTAATTTTGATGCCTTTTCTCGTGAGCCTAATCCAAAGTTGCTTTTACAAGGTTATAGCCGAGCGGCTATGACTTTAAACTTCATCCGTGCTTTATTAGATGGTGGTTTTGCTAATTTAAATCATCCTCAGCGCTGGGATTTAGGCTTTGTTGAACATTCGCCGCAAGCAGCTGAATACCATGAAATCGTTGATTCTTTAGGTAATTCACTTGATTTTATTGAAGCGATTGATGGCTTTCGCTCTTCTAACCTCAATCGTGTCGATTTTTATACCTCCCATGAAGCCTTACATTTACATTATGAGCAAGCTTTAACCCGCTTTGTTCATAATAAGAATTGGTACAATTTATCAACGCATCTCCCTTGGATTGGCATGCGCACAGCTAAATTAGATAGCGCTCATGTTGAATTCCTAAGCGGTATAAAAAACCCTGTCGGTGTTAAGGTTGGGCCTAGTGCCGATAAAAAATGGCTTAAGGAAATTATTGAACGTCTTAATCCAGAAAAAGAGGAAGGTAGGCTATTACTTATTACACGCCTAAGCGCTAAAGATATTGGCAAGCTTTTACCGCCATTAATTGAAACAGTACAGAGTATTGATACACCTGTCACCTGGTCCTGTGATCCTATGCATGGTAATACTGAAACAACAGAGCAGGGTTATAAAACAAGGCATTTTGATAATATCCTTTCTGAATTGCAGCAGGCAGTAAAAATACATCAAAATATGGGCTCTTATTTGGGTGGTGTTCATTTTGAATTAACCGGTGAAAATGTCACTGAATGTATTGGTGGTGCAAGAGGCTTAAGTGCTGAAGACTTAAATCGAGCTTATCATAGCTTAGTTGATCCTCGTTTAAACTATGAGCAATCTGTGGAAATGGCTTTGCAGTTAAGTAAGCAGTTTGAGAGTTAGGCCTTCCCCCACTGATATTTTTTGTAGCCCTGATGAAGCCAAAGGCGTAATCAAGGTTTAATCTTATCACAACCACCCAATCCTTGGTTGCGCTCCGCTGCACCAAGGCTACATATAAAAGTAGATTGCCTTTAATGAAAAGTTATTTTGCATTTAAAGGCAGTATCTCCATTAATTAATCGAAGTCTTTTCCAAACACCGATAATAAATATTCAGGGATTCTTTTTTCTAACCAAAATACAGGTCTTCCCTTTTGGCTTGCTATAAATCCCACATGCCCGCCTTTTTTACTGAGCTCTAAATCCACAAAGGATGATAATTCATTTTCTTTTGGAGCAGCTGACTTCATCATAAAAGGGTCGTCTAAGGCATGAATAATTAAGGTAGGGGTTTTAATTTTTTTTAAATAGGGTTTAGAACTTGATTCACGATAATATTGATGAACACTAGAAAAACCGTGTAAAGGGGCTGTAATTTTATCGTCAAAGGTCCAAAAACATTTTAGTTTATCTATTTCATCAAAATAAGAAGGCAGTGAACTAAGAACTGATTTCTTCCGCTCGAAAACCTTTTTTAAACGCCTTAATAAATATCGCTGATAAAGACTTGAAAAGCCGCTGCTAATTCGTTCAGCAACCAGCCTTAATTCAAAAGGGACTGACACTGCTACTGCGGTTTTAAGATAAGACTGTTCACCCTGCTCACCTAACCATTTTAATAAAACATTGCCGCCCAGGGAAATACCAACAGCCGCTTTTAAGGTATGGGGTTCTCTTTCTGCTAAACATTGCAAAAGATAATGAAAATCACCCGTATCACCTGAGTGATAGGCACGAGACAAACGATTGGGTTCTTCGCTAGCTCCTCTAAAATGCATTAATAAAGAACGAAAACCCGCCTTTTTAAAGGCTTGGGATAAACCTGCGACATAACTTGATTGAATTGAGCCACCTAAGCCGTGCAAAATAATGATAAGGGGCGCATCTTCTGGCAAATCTCTTGTCACCCAAGCTAAATCAATAAAATCACCATCTGGTAATTCTAAACGTTCACGGCTATCAAATTGCGTTTTAATTTTACGTGTTAAGGTTGCAAACATGGTTTGCAAATGGGTGTTAGTTAACCACCAAGCAGGCTTAAAGGTACTTTCCTTAATCATCTATTAATTACCATGATAAGCAGGGCTATATTCATGAACTGCTTCTAACATAACAGATACATGCTCAGGTAACACATCCGGTGTTATACCATGCCCTAAATTAAAGACATGTCCAGAACCATGGCCAAAAGCCGCTAAAGCTGCCTTCACTTCCTGTTGAATCACTTTAGGCTTTGCCAATAAAACGGTGGGATGCAAATTACCCTGCAAAGCCACTCTGTCTCCTAGAGTTGAGCGAGCAAAATTGAGGTCAACAGTCCAATCAAGACCCAGTGCATCGCAACCTGTCGCCGCAATTTTCTTGAGCCATTGCCCGCCCCCTTTGGTAAAAAGAATAAGCGGAATTTCAGGGCAAACCTTTTTTAAATGATTAACAATCTTTTCCATATAACCAAGAGAAAATTGCTCATAGCCATGCGGTGTTAAAAGGCCACCCCAGCTATCAAAAATCATTAAAACATTGGCTCCAGCTCTTACTTGATGCTCAAGATAAATTGCTACAGATTGGGCTAATTTTTCTAAAAGAAGATGTGCGGCTTTGGGTTCATTATAAAGCAAGTTAAACATGGCTTTAAATTCACGTTCAGCTCTACCCTCAACCATATAACATGCTAAAGTCCAAGGACTTCCAGCAAAACCAATTAGAGGTAAATTGGTAGGCATTTCTTGACGAATTAATTTGGCAGCATCTAAAACGTAGCTTAAATCTTCTTCTGGCTCTGGTATTCTTAATTGTTCAATTGCTTTGATACTATTTAATGGTTCTGCAAAACAAGGGCCCTCGCCTTCCGCAAAATAAAGCCCCAAACCCATTGCATCAGGAATAGTTAAAATATCGGAAAAAAGAATAGCAGCATCCAGTGGAAAACGCCTTAAAGGCTGCAAAGTCACTTCGCAAGCAAGCTCTGGATTTTTACAAAGCTTTAAAAAATTACCCGCCTTAGCTCTCACTTCTCGATACTCAGGTAAATAACGACCCGCCTGGCGCATAAACCAAACTGGCGTGCGAGGCACCGGTTTTAGCTTAAGAGCACGGATAAAGAGAGATTCATTGATATCAGACATAATAGATAACTTAAGGACAAATGAATTGATCTTAACACTTTATTCATAAATTATCTTCATGAGAAATAAAAGCGCTGCTATATCAATGATAGCCAGTAACATCTTGATTTGATATAAAGAGATAAAAATAAAAAAGGGAAAAAAGTTAATGCTTGGTAAACAACAAGTTTTTTCGAATTTCACACGCTCTTTAAAAAGCCAAGCACTTTGTTATCGACCTGATAATGAAAAACTATTGGCTGATTTAACAGCCTCTCTAAGTGAACCTTTTTTAGCTCGGGGCTTAGGCTTTAGTTATAGTGACTGCTGTTTAAACGATAACCATATCATTATTGATACTTCCAGGCTAAATCATCTGATTTCCTTCGATGAGCAAACGGGCATTTTAATTTGTCAGGGCCATATTAGCTTTGCTGAATTATTTTTAGTTCATCCTAATTTTATTCCACCTGTTATGCCTGGCACTTTAAAAGCAACTTTAGCTGGTGGTATTGCGAATGATATTCATGGAAAAAATAATCATAAAGAAGGAAGTTTAGGGGCGCATATTGAATGGATAGAATTACAAATTGGTCCTGATAGTTTGCAATGTGGTAGGCAAAAAAATAAAACCTTATTTTATGCCACTATTGGTGGCCTAGGCCTAACAGGGGTAATAAAAAGAGTTGCTTTAAGAATGCAAAAAAAATCCCGTTTTGTTTTACAAACGAAAGAAAAACATCAAAGCCTAGCCCCTCTTTTAGCCAGCATGTTAGAAAAAGGACTTAGCTATGATTATCAAGTGGCTTGGTTGGATTTATTAAATAAGCCAAGAGGTGTTTTAACTTTTGCCAATCATAGTGATGAAATTAAAAAGCCTAAAAAATTCAAATTTAAACTGATTAATTTTTCGCTTTGCCTCATTCATGGCTTTTTGATAAAACAATTTAATCGTTATTATTTTAAGCGACAAAAAACAAAACCCGGCGTACTTGAATTAAGCCAATTTAATAATCCCTTAGATACAATTGATAATTGGAATTATCTTTATGGCAGAAAGGGTTTATTACAATTTCAGGCCGTTTTTGCTAAAGAAAAAGCATTGGAGACGATTAACGCTTTATTAAAAACCATGAAAGAACACAAGGCCGCACCCATTTTATCAGTCCTTAAATATTTTGATAAAAAAGGATTAGGCCTTTTATCCTTTACTGAACCTGGCTTTACCCTGGCGATTGATTTTAAAAATAATGAAGCAAGTCAAAAAGCAATCTTGGCTATGAATGAATTAGTTAGCCAAATTGGTGGAAAAATTTATTTAGCTAAGGATCTTTTTTTAGAGAAGAAACAATTTCAAAAACAATATCCGCAATATATTGAATTGATTAAGCTTTTAAAAGACTATAACGCCCCTATGGCCTCTAATCTCTCAAGACGACTGGGAATCACTCATGACTAAAAGAACCTGGCTCATTTTAGGCGCTACCTCCCTCATCGCTGAAGAGTTTGCCAAACTCGCTGCCAGAAAAGGCCATAATCTCATACTTACGGGTAGAAATGCTGAATTAATAGAGCTGATTGCTAAAGATATTAAACTGAGGTTTGCGATAAATTGCGATTTTATCCAAACTGACTTTTCGGCGAATATCAACGCAATTAAAGAGCTTTTCGCTACAAATTCTCATGAGATTGATCTTTTTATTGCTTACAGTAACATTATTCCCAATACACATTTAACAGATAGCGCCATTAAAGAATTAATCGATACAAACATATTAAGCACTATACAACTCATACAAGCCTATTTAGCAAAACCACAAATAAAACATCGGGTTTTATTTTTAAGCTCGGTTGCTGCTTTAAGAGGACGGGCCAAAAATAGCCTCTACGGCGCTTCAAAAAAAGCAGTTGAAGTGTATATAGAAGGCCTTGCCCAAGCTTATAGAAAAGCACAATTTACTATTATTCGACTCGGTTTTATTGATACACATCAAACCTATGGTGAACGAGGCATTTTTTACGCAGCATCTGCTAAAAGAGCGGCATATGCCTCAATGAGAGCCTTAAAATATAAACGTTTTATTATTTATTATCCCTTCTTTTGGCGTTTCATTATGGGAATCATTACCAGAATTCCTTTCTTTCTTTATAAAAAACTCCACTTTTAACACAGCCAATAAGGTAGCCTTTAAAGATTTATTTAAATTCCTGGATTAGTCTACTCTTTTTTCTCAAAAGACGTATCTAATTAGCGTTAGGCGAATTACCAATTTTCTGTCTATTTAGTTTTTGCTCAGTAGATTTTTCTTGAATTTTATCTAAGCGGTCTTGAACAATACCCTGAGTATTTTCTGAGATTTGGTGCCATAACTTACCAACTTGATGAATCATTTTTTTAAGTTGCCTATCTTTACCTTGGACAATTTCAAATTGTTCGGTTTTGTGTTTTCCATTTTGCTTAGGCTCGTATTGAATATACAGCGCCTCATCATTAGGAGGTCTTCTAAAATAAATAATAATATCTTCATAATGAGTTTCTTTGCTGTTTAAAGTGACTTTATAGTCCGTTTTCTTTTTTGTTCTTAATAACTCTTTGATAAGAAATTGAATATCAATTTTATTTTCGCCTTGAGTCAAAGCATCAAATTTTTCATTCTGGTTATCAAATTTCCAACCTTCTGGAAGGCTAATATAAAGCATATTTAGTGCTCATCTAGATAATATGTTCTTGCAGGATAGCAAATAAATCTTAAGAAAACCTTATAGCTTTCCGCAAAACTAGGCATAAAATAGGTATTCTGAATTTATTAATGCTCAGAGCTTTGCTAAAAATCTTCTTGAATGCAAGGCTCGAAATTTCCTCAGAATCCTTCACTTCGCATTCAACAAGATCCTTCAAACAGCGCTTCGCTATTTTCAGGATGACGGATATATTGTCATCCTGAGCGAAGCGAAGGATCTTCTTGAATGCCAAGTTTGAACTCGCCTCGAAACGCTTCACTTTGCATTCAATAAGATCCCTTCAAATAGCACGTAGCTATTTTCAGGATGACGGATATATTGTCATTGCTGTTTTCAGGATGACAAACCCTGTCATTGCGAACATCGTGAAGCAACCCAGTTCGGATTTATAATTGGTCACCGTTCTGGATCAATTGCTTCGCTAAGGCTTGTCGGCGGTATCCAGTAGATGGTCAAATAACTATATTTTTTCTTATAAGAGCAAACGAGCAAAACAACCCCAGCAAAATTTCAATAGTTGCGGCGATAAAAATACCAAAAGCACGTACCAGCGGAATTAATAGAAGACAACCTAAAAATAAGTTAAAACATGCTTCGACAATATCAGAAGCAGGTTTTGATGGTCTTAACCGTGAATCCATTATTTCATTGGAATATTTTAGTTGAAGCAGTCCCTGGCACAGAATTCCTTTTATTATTTATAAAAGACTTAAGTTTTAATTCAGTTTAATACCACCTAATCCTGATTCTAATTCATCGATAGGCGAAAGATAGCTTGGATAGTTATCTTTCAAAGCCAATAAAAATTGAAATACGTCATCGGCCACATTTTTTTTATTAATAGGCATTTTGCTATCTAATATGTAGATCAAAAACATAGAGTCAATAGTATCTATAAAAGGTTGAATCAATTTAGATATGCCTACTTTATGCCTAATTAATTCAGCTGCCACCCAATATTGTTTCTTTTCTAAAGCAAGTCTTAAAGGGGTTTTTCCTTGTGTTTTTGCCTTAAGGTCTATTCCTTTTTCAGCTAGGACACGGATAACTAGGGGACAATTATTTTCTATGGCTAAATCTAAAACAGATATATTGTCTCTTAAAGAAGAGGTGATATTTTTTGAAAAATCGCTTCTTTCATCTTGAATTAATTGCAAGGCTAGAGATTCATTCCCCCTTATTAAAGCCAAATGAAGGGCAGATATATTAAAAAATCTTTCTTGCCCTATTTTAATTTCAGCAGCGACTGCGTTCGGTAAAATTGTTTTGTTAGCTAATAAAATGGTTAAAGCATTCGCGTTAGCAGCCAAAACCGCCAAATGAAGCAATTTAGAATCTTTTAATCCCTTACATTGAAAGCTTTTATTAATTTCATCACGAAAAACTTCCTTTTTAAGGAAATGGTCTAAGGCCAAATGATAATGATTAGACACGGCAGAAATTAAAAGGCTTAATGCCATCGATGAAGAGGTATTTTTTTCAACAATAGCAAATTTTGATTCACCAAGATTAAGCGAACCAAAAGATTTGTTTAAAACTTCAATATTAGGGCTTTTAGGTGATTCTTCCTGTCTTTTTTTCTGCTTTGCTTTAACAGGCGTTTTCATCTCAGGTTTAACTTCATTGCTATGCCTATTTACCGAATCGAGAGGAGGCTTTAAACAAAAACCACCATCCACATCACGATAAATTAAAATACCAGCTCTTTTTTCAGCTTCCCTTCTAGCCAATTCAATTAGCTTCACCTCATGAAAAGAACATAACCATTCACCTAAGGTTTTTTTAAAATTCTTCATTTCTTCACTATGAGGTTTAGCGCCTGCTAATTGCTGTTTAAACTTATAATAAAGCTCAGAGGTTAAACCATATTTAATCAAATAAATTTGCTTATATTGTCCTTTAAAAGAAGGATATTTAGCCATATGTTTATGAAAAACTCGCCCTTCAGGTACATAGGAAGGAAAACAAGATTCTCTTTCGGCCACAATCATGAGCTCATCTTCTAATTTAATTTCTGCATTTCGATTTAAAGAAACAACATGCAGAGGCCCTTCTTTATTAAAATCTGTCAATGGATGTAAAGAAGTATAAACAACACCTGAATAAGGCCTTTCTGCTTGGCCATTTTCTTGCCACCTGGGTCTTAATCGAAAAGGCTCATGGCCTTTATATGGTTTTATGCCATGAGCATATTTTTCAGCATGATAAGGTATATCACCCATCGAAATAAAGGGATTATAGCCATTTAAAAATAGCTCTTTTAATACCGGATGTTCCTTAATTAATTTATGAAAACCATCATAATCATCGGTATAAACATTCTGTATTAAATGCGCTAAACAATTATAAGAATAATGTCTAAAGGTATAGCCTTTGGGCTCACGCATACAAAGCAGTATTTCACGCAACAGTTTTGCTTGTGATTCTATTTCAGCTTGCTTAGATTTGATTTTTTCAGCGGCGTTTTCATAATCATTAAAAAAACCTAAGCCTAAGGATGACATGACTGAATTAGAAAATAAGGGTTTAGCTATTTCTGATTCATCTTTTCTATGCGCTATTCGGCTTGGTTTATTCCATTTTGTGGTTTGATAAGTAATGCCACGATATTCCGCAATGAAAAAATCAGTGAAAGTAGGATCTTCTGCTTTTAATTCACGAATAGCCTCTTCTATAGAAAGTTGAGCCTTCATTTTTTGATTTAGTTTAGCTAAATCACCCTCAATCTTAGTTAATTGTTCGCCTGGGTGGTGGATACGGCTTCGAGCTTGCAAATTAAAGGTATCTGAACCTGATTTGAATGGCTTCAAATCCCCTTTTGCATGTTTCTTTGTATTAATTTGATAGCAAAGGTTACCTATTTGACCTCTTGATGTAAAAGTTTGAGGATCTTTTAAACGCCCTTTTTTTTCCACAGAACTCAATTTTATAAAGGCTTTTTCATCTTCTGAATCGGAGTTATCCGATAAGTAAGAACCATAAAAGGTATTATTCTCTGTTTCTTGTTCTTGAATATATCTTTCAAAAAAAACTTTATTTTTTTTGGAAAAACTAGGGTCTAAATCAGCGATAAAATCTCTTAGTTCAACACAGGGATAAGTATTCCAATTATGGCGATTGCTTTTGTAAAGCAAAGTCGTAATTAATTTATTGATTATGATATCAATATCATCTTCATCATTTACTTCAATATAACCCTTATCCACTGCAATTTTTTTTATAAGAGCTAAAAATGTTTCTTTCGATACGGTACATTCTCTTGCACCCCATAAGGCTGTTTCACCATCTCCTGTTGTTAAATAAGGATCAGCGCCTTGCTCAAGAAGAAATTCAACTATTTCAGGTTTATCTTCAGTTACAGCCACCATTAAAGGGGTAAGATCATCTGCATCTCGACAATTAACATTCACTTTATTCTGTTCAATAAGAACTTTTAATTGTGCTAAATTATTAGATTGAATAGCGCCAAAAATATCCATAATTGCGAGCCGAATGTCAAAAAGATAATTGTCCAATAAATAACATTAGCGTGTCAATACATTCATATTTGAATTTTAATTAAACAAAAAACAGCATTAAAAATTAGCAGCTTAACTATAAAATTTATTTCAGAGACTTTGGCTTTACATTTCTTCATCTCCCCCTCTAATATCAAATAATCATGCAGTTGTTATCCTCAACGTAGTTATTATTGCAGAGCTGGCTTCTTGTCACTGCCGGCTCATGAATTAAACTGGCTAGGGAAATTAATAATGCCTCTTTTAACCGAAACTCAGGTATCTAGATTACTAACTAATTTAAAAAAACCCTGCTCTTCAGACATTACCGGCCTTATTATTTGGAAATATCAACTTGAATTTTTAAAAACTCTAAAAGCCTTTATTTCTATTTCAAAAACAGAGCTTGAATTCTCATATTATTTAAAAATATTCTTAAAAACGATCTGGCAAGATATTAATAATGACTTTAATTATCAAGCATTGATCTCTACCGATATATTTGAATTTTTAAATGAAGTTTTAATCTTTGCCGTAAAACAGTTAAATAAAGAAAAACCACACAAAAAAGTAGGTATTCTGAATTTATTAATGCCTAGTATTCACACAGAATCCAGCTCAAAAGACTGGCCAAATCTGGGGACCTATATTGATATTGATGGAACAAACCAAGTTAGCGATATAAATTTAAAAGAAGCGCTACAACGGTATATTTTAAGTGATAATAAAGCCTATTTAATTCCAATTGCCTATTTACCAAAATTATTGGAAACAGCCCCTAATCAACGTTTTAATCCTTACTTTGATTACCAAAAACATCCTACTGAAGCAGCCTTGATTAGCGATAACGAATTAACAAGATTAATCAACCATTGTGATGCAACTAAAGCCTTATGTAAGGCCTATCAAGAATACCAATCTTATTTACTCGATGAACAACATCTTTTAGGGCGATTACATAGGCTCTGTACTGATTTTTATGTTAATAGTTCTCATAACGAAGGTTCCGAAATGCACGCCGCTGCTGGCGTTTATACTGCCATTATTAATTTTAATGAATATTACAAACGTCTAAACTCACAAGATCTTGCTAAAATTCCTAAAGCAATAAAAGAAAACATTGAAAATTTAATAAAACTCACAAGCGATCCTGATAAAAATGAAGAAGGAACTGAAAATGCAGAAACCTGTGTTTACCTATTAAGGGAAGATCTAAAAGCACTCATCGAAGAACATCAAGCAACACTAAATAAAATATTAACCGTTGATAAACACAAAAAAAAATTACTTCTACAAAGCAAACATACTTATGAGCAACAAAAAGCAATTTTTTTAAAAGGATTAAAAAAAGGCCAATATAATGCTAAGAAAACAGTTAAAGTTAGTTTTCATTTATTATCTAAATTAAAGCTTCAGCCTAAGTTTAAAGACGTTGATGCCATTAGTTTATTAGAGCCAGAAGAAATTGCGGAACTTAGCCGTTTCCCTAATTTTTCACAAGAAATTGCTGCCCAATTTTCCACTGTTGACGATCTAGCTTATTTTCTCTGTGACAATAAGCCTTCCGTCTTAAAAGCAATATTTAATGCTATTTGGGATAATATTGAACTTAGCGCTGAAGAATTTTCAATTCTTTTTGGCTTTTTAAACACCCCTGAAAAAAAGAAAGTATTGCTAGAGGTATTAAAAATAAAGGAAAGGGACATTTCTTATTTGATAGACGTAATCCATTTATCTAGCCCAAGTGATATAAAATTTATTTACCAGGAAATAAAAGATGATTTTCCAGGATTAAGCCTATTTGAATATTGCAATAATAAAACACAGCAACTTCTATACGACCTAATGGAACCTAGTCTTAAAAATAAAGATCTCGATTTAACACATATTAACTTTCTTTTTCAGAACATTACAAAATCTCGCCAAATTAGACTTTTTAAACTTTTTGAAGATAAATTTTTAGAATGGATTAATAGCATTAAAGAATTTAAACTTTGCTATGAATCTTTGAAAGAAGAAATCAGAAACAGCTTATATCGTTTACTTCAGAATAAATTAACAACCCTTATCCACACAAGAATCGATTTTACACAATTATCAATTCTTCCAATTACGCATTTAGTTGATATTTATCTAAATTTACCTGAAGATTTTTTTAAAAAATTAGATCTTAATGATTGGATTAAAATTTTAAAATGCCTCAAAAAAGCGCCTGGCAGTATTAAACAGAACCATTTAGAGCAATATATTTTTCCGCTTGTTGATAGCGCCCCTACCTATGAAATGGTTGCCCAATTTTTATCTCAAGAACAGCAACAGCTTTTATTTAATAATAAAAAAGAACTGTTGTTAAGCTTTTTAAAAAAAGCGCACTTTTTTTCGATGCTACTCCCTTACATTCCACCAGAGCAGAGAGTGCATTTTTTCAGACAGTCTAAAAAGAAATTTTTGAATTTATTAAATACGATAAAAAATTTAACCCTAATTCTGCAAACTGCAACTGTGAATGAATGCAAGGAAATGGCCAAAGAGATAAACTATTTTTCTTGTCAACTTTTTTCAAAAATGGATGATATTCTCTACATTTTGCTTCATCTTTCAGAAAATCAAAGGAAAAATTTTGTTAAAACTTTTTATCACTATTTAGATACTTATATGGAGAATATTGAAGAAGCCCTACCTTTACTAGAAAGCTTTTTTGAAACAAGCTCAGGCAAAGAAACACTACAATATTATTATTTTAAGGATTTACTGCGGATTATCACTAATGAATTACCAAGCCAGGATAAAAACAATCTGCAACTATGCAAAGATTTAAAATTCAAAGCGAAAGCCTTTTTTAAGCACAAAACCCTTAGCTACAACCAATTTGCTTTAGAAACACAGCAAAACCTAGATAGACTTGTTAAAAATCTACAAAAGGAAAAAAGTGTTCTAACTAGTTTTAATGATTGGCTATATTTTGTAACGACCTATATAGATAGTTCAATGGCAATACCTTACGACACAACTAACAGTCAATTTAACCCACGATTTTTCAAAAGAGGAGTTGATTTACAAGTTGAAAAATTAAGATTCGTAATTGAGTCTGCAGAAAAATTTCCAATTTGATTCATTACATTTCCAATTATTCAAATATTCTAAGAACAACCTAGTTTCTCGCTTGGCTGTTTACTAATAATTAATTAAGCCCAGATACTTGCGATGAGGTTGGCAATTCAGTGGTTTTAAACATTCACAGTTAAATTAAAATTATCTTTGGACTCAGCATTAATACGAAGTTCACCTGTTTGAAGATTTATTACAGTAGAATTACTGGGTTTTATTTTGTCATAACTCAAATAACAGGTTAAAATTTGAACAAAATTTTCTTTGACCTAAAATTAACTTATGCTTAAACCTTTTAGGGATATAAAAATGGGATTATTAGTTGAAGGAAAATGGCAGGACAATTGGTATGACACTTCTAAAACAAAGGGTGTTTTTAAAAGAGAACCCACTCAATTTAGACATAGCTTATCTAGCGATAAAAATGACCGTTTCTATGCTGAAAAAGGCCGTTATCATCTTTATGTTTCTTTAGCCTGCCCCTGGGCACACCGAAGCCTTATTATGCGGCAATTAAAACAATTAGAGGATTATATTGATGTCTCTATTGTACATCCCCATATGTTAACTAATGGCTGGGAATTTAAAAAAGAATTTGGCGCGACTGGGGATAAGCTCTATCAACTCAATTATTTATATGAGCTATATCTTAAAGCAAATAAAAATTATTCTGGACGAGTTACAGTACCTGTTTTATGGGATAAAAAAGAAGAAACAATTGTTAATAATGAATCGGCTGAGATTATTCGCCAGTTAAATACAGCCTTTAATCCTTTAACTAAAGATGAGCATGATTTTTATCCTAAAGAATTACAAAATGAAATCAATAAAATAAATGATTTCATTTATGACAAGATCAATAATGGCGTTTATAAATGCGGCTTTGCAACGACACAAGAAGCCTACGAGACAGCCTTTAAAGATTTATTTAAAGCCTTGGATGAGCTTGATAAGCATTTAGAAACACAGGCTTATTTAGTAGGTAAGCAGTTAACGGAAGCCGATATTCGTTTTTTTACCACCCTAATTCGTTTTGATGCAGTTTATTTTGGCCATTTTAAAACAAATCAAAAACGAATCATTGATTATCCTTCTCTTCAACCTTATTTAGAAAAAGTTTATCAACATCCTGGCATCGCTGACACTGTTAATTTTGAGCATATTAAGCAGCATTATTATTTTAGTCATAAAACAATTAACCCAACTCAAATTGTGCCTCTAGGTCCTGAATTACCCTTTGCATAAAAAAATGGCTGATATCTATCAGCCATTTTTAATCAATAATTTAGCTATTTAAACAGTCTTAACATCGGCAAGCCTGTATGCACTAAGCCAAAAAATTGTAGAACATAGATAATAAGTACAATCAAAACTACTATATTTAAAAGGCTTTTAATTCCACCAGGCATCGGAATATAAACATTAATAAGCCACATTAATATCCCAAATAGAACAATCAGCGCAATTAAATTTAAGAGGTCTGCCATGATTCATCCTTATTGTTCTCTTCCTTTTAATTGTAGTACAAATTCATTACTCATGAGACTGTTTGGGGTATGTCACCTAAGTCTGCGATAATCCATGAAATAGCAAATTGCTCCCCCCTTGCGAGAGGGGATACCCGAAGAACAAGAGAGGGGAATACTTAAAAAAATCTTATTTTAATTACTTTTTACCGCGGTTAATATAAAATCAACTCTGACATCATCTTTTACTGTTTTTGTATCAGTCCATTCACCTTGCCCGACACCAAACTGGGTACGTTTGAGTGTTGTAGTACCTTTTACTCGTCCTTTGGTTGGGCTGTATTCTTCTTGGGTAATCATCAAAGTCACTGGTAAGGTTTTATCACGGATAGTAAGAACCCCGTTTATTTTATATCTTTTATCGCCTGTTTTTAGGATTTCTTTTGACTGAAAAATAGCTTGAGGAAACTGTTGAACATTAAACCACTCAGGTGTTTTAAGCGTATCTGCTAATTGAGTATAAACATCCGATATCGAACTAATATCTACAACGATTTTAATATTACAGGTGCTTAGATCAGCAGGGTCGCCGTTAATTTCGCCATTGAAGGTTTTAAATTTACCTACAATAGGAGCATCATTTTGTATCGCTCTAAAGTTAAGCTCGCTTTCATTTGGTACAATCTGCCAAGCAGGAACAGCCGCACTACAAATCAAGGGTATTAATGATAATAATGTAATGAAGCATTTCTTCCAGTGTATTTTAATCATGGAAACATTCTCCTTAAAATATCGTCTTTATTAATAAAATGATGCTTTAGAGCAGCAAGCGTATGAAGAATAATAGTGACAATTAATCCGTAAGCTATCCATTTATGAATTGCCTCAAATAGCTCAAGTGAATCTGGCCTGGCAGCGATTAAACTAGGTAGGTTAAATAAACCAAAAAAAGAAGCCGGAATGCCTGCGGCTGAGGTAATTAACCAGCCAGTTATTGGCATTGCGAACATAAAACCGTAAAAAGCCCAATGAACCGCTCGCGCTGCAATTTTTTCCAAAAGAGGAAGTGACAACTGAGGTGTAATATTCGCTAAACGCCAAATGATGCGTAGGGTAACTAAGATTAATGCCAAGATGCCGTATTCTTTATGCCAACCGTAAAACTTGAGCTTTTCCAAACTGATTGGCAACCCGACCATATATAAACCTAAAGTTAAAAGACCAATAAGCAAAATAGCCATGAGCCAATGGAAAATAATAGCGACTAAACCAAAATGGTTTTTTGAATTTTTTATTTGCATAAAATGTATATCCTATATAGCACGCGTCCTAGTAATTTTACCCAATAAAATTTAATTACATCTTCGCTTCAATTAAATCAGCTATTCTCTGTGCTGCTTTTCCATCACCATAAGGATTAACTATACAAGTCATTTGATTGTAAGCAGCATCATTGTGCAAAACATTTAAGGTTTCATCAATGATGGCTTGCATATCTGTACCAACTAATTTTGATACCCCTGTTGCAACCCCTTCTGTCCGTTCAGTTAGATTTCTCATGACTAACAAAGGTTTTCCAAAAGTCGGCGCTTCTTCTTGAATGCCTCCAGAATCTGTCAATATCATATAACAGCGTTCTTGCAGATAAACCATTGAGAAATAGCCCACTGGATCAATAAGAAAAACATTTTTTAAGTTTTTTAAATATTGATGTACAGGTTCTCGAACATTTGGATTTAAATGTACAGGAAAGATAATTTCAACGTTTTTTTCTTCTGCTATCCTTGCCAGGGCTTTACAGATGTGTTCAAAAGATTTGCCAAAGCTTTCTCTTCTATGGGCAGTAACAAGAATTAATTTTTTAGAGCTATCCAAGAATGAAAACTTATCTTTAAGCTCAGTTTGTAAGGCCTTATCCATGATTAATTGCTTTACTTGAAGAAGTAAATCAACCACAGTATTACCCGTAACGAAGACTTCATTGGCACTAATTCCCTCCCTAACGAGGTTTTCTGCTGTATACGTGGTTGGTGCAAAATGCATATCGGCAATACAACTCGTTAATTGCCTATATATTTCTTCTGGCCAAGGTGAATAGCGATTATAACTACGCAAACCAGCTTCAATGTGACCTACAGGAATCTTATGATAAAAAGCCGCTAAAGAAGCAACAAAGGTCGTAGTAGTATCCCCATGCACTAAAACTCTATCCGGTTTTTCTCTGGCAAATAAATCATAAAGACCACCCATCGCAGCCTGGGTAAGCTCCGCTAGATTTTGATTGGGTTTCATCAGTTTTAAATCATAATCAGGAACAATATTAAATAGCTCTAAAACTTGGACCAACATGGTGTCATGTTGAGAGGTTACACAAATTTTAATTTCGGCAAACTGCCTTTTTTTAAGTTCATTGATTAGCGATATCAGCTTAATAGCTTCAGGTCTTGTGCCAAAAACAATAAAAATTTTCATACATCTTCCTCATTTTTTTGTTCTAGAGCATCAGACAATAAAACAAATTTTATCTGATAAGAATTTAAACGATTAATGGCTTCTTTGTTTTTTAATTCATTTGTTGGATCGGAAAGGGCTAGGGTCAGACTATTGTTATAAAAAGAAACAGGAAAGAATTGATTATCAATTAACCATTGATAATTTTCTTCACTCAAGTCTAGGTCATTTTGCTTTAATATGGGAAAAGCCTTTGCATCAGCTACATCCATATTGTATTGCTTCGCTAATACCGCAATTACCTGTGCAGGCGCTACCTTATATTCATCGATTAAAATTTCCCCTAATTTTTGCTTGGTTTTCTTTTGTAACACTAAGGCATGTACTAATTGTTCCGTTGTTATTACCTTCTTTTCAAGCAATAAATCGCCTAGTTTTTTATTATATTTTTGCAAGGCTTCTTGATTAGGGAAGGTATTTTTTGTTTTATCCCAAGCTCTTGTATCCTTTTTAGGCGCGCCAAAATAGGTTCGATAAGCTCTAATTAAAGAATGAAAGTTAATAAGATTGGAATAAACAGCACGAGGAATACTTAAAAAAGCGGCCACGAAGCCATAAATTTGATAAGTGGCCCAAACCCTTTGGATAAGCCGAATAAGCATCAAGGTCGTACAAGCATAAATAATATAAACAACCCAAGGATATTGATTTAAAAGCTCAAAGAAGCCGGGTTTAATGTTAAAAATATAATGACAAAGCCAATAGAAAAAGGTGATATAAGCGATAAAATTAATCAAATGGGTCACTAAAGCCTTTCTATCATGAAATAGGGTGTAGCGCGTTGCTAAATCGCCAGGCCAACCGCTTGTTTGCCATTCTTGTAAGGTAATGCCACTTATCCACCGAGCCCGTTGGCGTACCGCAGCTAAATATCGGGTGGGGAAAAGCGCTCTTGTTGCTACAAATTCATAGACATTTTTGGGAACCAAAGGGCCAAATAGCCACCATTTTTTCTTGGTTTGAGTTCTTAATACACGCTGAGTTAAAAAAATTGATTTTAATTTTAATAAACGAAGCTCTAAAGAAATATGATAATCCTCAGTTAAGGCCTTTACGTTGAAAGGTTTACCTTTGGTTTTTTCATCCAATAAGGAAATAGCCTTTCTTGAAAAAGCAGTTCCCACTCCTGCCGAAGTAACTAAGCCACCTATCACTTCGCGCGCAATCATTGTCTTAGTATGATTTTCAGCAAACTCATCATTATAAGTCCAATGAGTTGCATAAGCATGGCTAACTTCCAAGGGGAAAACGGGGATTTGCACCATGTCTTTTCTAGGGATAAGAAAGTTATACATTTTAAGTGACAAAGGATGAATGACATCTTCTGCATCATGGAAAATAAAGATGTCATAAGCAACGCCTGTTCTTTTTTCAATATCCAAAATCGTATGGTAAATATTATTTAAATTATCAGCCTTTGTTGAAGGCCCCGGATGCGGTGTGACTACAGGAATAATATTTTTAAAGATAAATTGAGCGCGAGTAACTGCTTGAATCGTCAATTCATCATTGGGATAAACGCCCACAAAGATATCGTAATTTTGATAATTAATCGCCGGAATATTATGCTTTAGCATGTTTTCAATAACTAAATGCTCATTCCAACAGGCTACCATAATGGCAATTTTTTTTTCTGGAACCGCATTGATATCGTCTAAGGTCAACGGTTTATAACCGTATTTCCACATGCGATAATGGTGACTAATAACATGATACAAATAAGCTATATCTAGAATTAGCTCATCAAGTGCTGAGAGAAGTATAAAACTGGCAGCAAAGATAACAAGCCACCACATAAACAGATATAATTCCATAAAACCTCAGAACAATTAAAATAGGGCGTAAAATTCGGCTATAGCCAAAGTATTATGGTAATTAGGACCATAAGGATTAGGGCTTGGACTATCGACCTTAATATAATAACCTTTTAATGTTTCTAACCTTAATGAAAAGTTATAGCGATTATTGGGTATTAACTCAATACCTGGGCCAATTTCTACAAAGTTATTATAAAATTCTTGGTTTTTATCAAAACCACCTCTACCACGCAAGTATAGATTGATTTCTGAAGTACGGTATTCTGCAATACGAAGACCTTCACGAATACTGCCATAGCCAATAATATTATCGTTATAACGAGTAAAATAACTGATATCACCATAGATACTCCCCACTTGTTTAAAAGGGAATACGGGAGTATCAACATACTCATGAGGAGCGCCCCAAACTGCGCCATACAAAACCCCTCCTCTAAAATCATTACGCCAGCGCCTGTAGGGTTCTCTTTGAATTAGATCATAAGCCTTGCCTGCTTCAGCATATAAACGAAACCCCGGTATAGCATTCTCGAAAGGAGTGTAACGGGCGCCAATGGAAAAAATAGCCACATTATCTTCAAAAATTTGTGGCAATTGATCTCTTGCTGCACTGGTTGAACGATTATCCGCTGTTGTTCTATTTATAAAATAAACTTCAGCCTGTTTTTTATCGCCAAAATAACGACCCACTCGCCCCTGAAAAGGATAAATCATCAGCTGGAAACGGGAAAAATAAAGAGGAGAAAAATAAACATCTGAAAACCAAGGTTCGGGGATATACTTAGTTTGTAAGCCACCAAGGCTAGTCATTGCATTATTGGCCTTTAAATTTAAATTCCTATTTGGACTTAGTGTTACCTTTTCAAAATAATGATAGGCTTCTCTTGACCGTTTTAATTCAGATAAGAGATAAGCAATTTGCATTTTTATTTCAAAACTACTAGGGCTTAACCTTTCAACAATTAAAAAATGCTTCAAGGCCTCTTCATTTTTTTTAGCCTTTAATAAAGCATAGGCCATTTCTTCTTGTGCAGGCATATCCAGAGGATAGCGTTTTATTATCTGGCTTAAAAATTTTAGAGAAGCAGCTGGATTACGTTTTTTTAATTCATAATATTGATTAAAAAGTCTATCTCGTTCCGATAGCGGTTTTTTAGCCAACTCCATACTGTTTTTTTCAGCTTTTATATAATTAACTTGGTTTTGGACTAGTTTATTATTTGGCTCAACTTTTAAAACTTGAGTAAAATAATCTAAAGCCTTTTTTTCGTCTTTTTTAGATAGCCAGTAATAACCTGCTTCCGTATTTAATACGGTATCCATCGGCTTTGTTTTTAACATATCATCTAAAAGCTTAAATGAGGCATCCGGGTTTGTTTTTCGAAGCAAATAATACTTATCCATATCTGACATAGCCTTTGCTTCAGGCGAAACAGCAGGTACTTTATAATTCAAGGTTTTATCGATATTAATAATCTGTTTTTCTGTCGAATCATCATTAGGGTCAATTGCTAAAGCGAGCTTAAAATATCTACGCGCCTCTATAAGTTCTTGTTTCTGCAATAAGATATAGCCTAACTCTTTATTGGCGATAAGATTATTAGGGTCTTCTTTTAAAATTTCACGTAGTAGATTTTCTGAAGCAATAGGATCAATTTGTCTTAGCGCAAAATACTTATCTAATTGAGCTCGGATGACAATCATCGGTACGGAAGGTTTTTGCTTATCCTTATCATGGAGATTAGGAATTTCAGCTAAATGTGAATCGGCAGCAAAGCCCGCAAAGCTGTAAAGACATAAATTTAAGGCAATTAAGAATTGGCCTCTTCGAAAACTCGCTGCAATGAGCAAATTTTTGGTCTTCGCCAAGGCAGTAGAGTTTCCGAAGAGGTCTAATATAGATTTCAACTTTATGATGCTCATTCAACAGCTACTCAATTTATCAAATTGAGTAGCCTTAAGTTTAATTATCAAGATTTACTTTTTTTGCGGCGCTGGAAAAATCCCACTATCGCAAGAAAGATAGCAATGATTGAAAAGAAAACAATCACAATGAGCCCCAAATTGGCATAGAACTTATGCATTAATTCTTTTCGATAAGCTTCATTTCTTAAATTTGTTAATAAACTTACTGGTCTTTTTGCTGATAGAACTGGAATCAAGGGTTTTGGCCGTGTTTCAAAACTAGCCAAAGAACCATCTTGCATTAAGATGGCGACATTACCTTTAAATTGAGCAAATTGCAAAGGGCTAGAAAATTGATTAAGAATTTTTGCATAGTCTTCTTCACTAGTTCCAGAAATCACTAAGGTATGTAAATTAGGATTCCAACTAGAGTTCATAAGCTCAATAAAGCCTAATGCATTTTTATCCAAGGCCTGAATATTATTTTCTTCATGTAAAATCAATTTACCCTTATCAAGACTTAAAGGTGCCTTTCTTAAACTTTGTTCAATTAAACTATTATTTTGGGTGGTACCAATCAGGATTAAATTATGATTTTTTAGCATTTCAACATTTAACTTATCAGAAGCGATAGGTTTAAGTTCCGCTGAATCATAGCCAAACAAAGCCCCTAATTGGGTAAAAAAATTAATAATAGCCGTTGCCTCTATTGATTTCATTGTTTGAGGTAAGACAATGAGTGTATTTTCATCAAATAGGAGAGGGAATCGATTTAAATCAACTAAGGGCAAGTCTTCACTAAAAAAGGGCTCAATGGTCGTTTGTGCCTGGATAAGCCCCCACGATTGATAATCATAGTGTGTAGCACAACCTTCGCTAGGAATATGTAAATCAAAAATATAATCTAAACTATTCGCACCTGGTTTTAACATCTCACCCGGTATTGTAAGTGGCCAAACTGCATTTTCGCCATTTTCATTGTTAAGAATAATTGATCCCTGTCTGACTCCATTAACACTTAAAGTAAGGTTTGAATGATTCCCAGCCTTAAAAGCAGAGTGGCTGAGAACGGTATTAATATCGACCTTATCCACAACTCTGTCAGCAGGTAAATTGAAACTATAACTTAAAGTACTTTGGCCAAGACTTAGCGTTGTTTGATCAGAAAGGCCTAAGCTTTTTAAAGAAAAAGCACCTTCTTGTTGTTTTTCCTGTTGAAAAATAGCTGGCTTTTCTTGAATAAGCGCTAAATCGCCTGAAAATAATTTAGTAAAATTAGGTTGACTAAAAGCAAGGGCGGCCTTGCTTAAAGCCTCTTCATTTTCCCCTGTAACCGTCAATAAGGCATGGAATGGATTAGCCAAAGAAGGCATCAAGCTTAAAATACCAGTCGTTGAATTAATCGTTGCAGAACGACTTTCTGCTTCATTCTGAATTAACGGCAATAATTTATCTTGTATAAAAGGAATATCTTTAGCAATACCAACATAAATTTGATTTGAATTCAGATTTTGACTTTCAGTTAATTCATTGGCTAAAACCGCTTTAAATTGGGGCAAATTATTACGAGCATCAATCCCCATTTTTCGAGCTACGATTAAGGCGGGTTGAAATGTCGCAGGGGTTAAGGGTGAGGCTAAAACAAATAAGTTTAAAGAATTACCATCTAAAAAATTATTGTAATTAAAGGGATAAGGTAAATTGCTAAACTCAGGCAAAAAATTCAATTTTTGATATTGTAAATTTAACTTTGAATTAGGTGAAATATAAACCCAATTGGCAGGATCATCGTAGTCCTTGCAAAGCTCGGCACTCCAACGAGCAATCAAGCCTAAAGATAACCAATTATTATTAAGATCCGCACTAGGTAAATTTATATCCCAGAATAGAGGGGCGGTATTTCCAGCTTTTAAAGCCAAGCTTGAAAGAAGATGGTTGTTATTAAATAAAAAAGTAAGCGATGAATTTTCTTTCAAAAGAGAGGATTGAGTTAACTCTAAATTGAGGCTCGCGTTTTTATATTTTATTTGCTTTGGCTGAGGTAAGTAAAAAGTTAAATCAGTTTTACTGCCTTGCAAACGAAGGTCTTGCCAATAAAGTTCTTTAAAGGTGAAGGTTTGTGATAAAATTCGGTCTTTTTCTTCCTGCATCTTTTGCTTATTGTTATCGCCTTTCACTTCGGTTTGAATGATTTCTTGATGATTTGTTTTTTCTGAAGACTTAGGTTCTACTAAATTCAGATTATTTTCTGCCATTTGCATGGGAATTGCAGGCAATTCACTTCTATTTTCAACTAATTCAAATAAATCATTTGCAAAAACTGTAGAGGTTGCTGTTAATAAGGTTAAAAAAATTAATCGTTTACTTAATGTAAAAGTCATTATAGTTAACCTCTTTTTGGGTTTTGTACTATCAATTTTATGCTTTCTTTTCTTTGCCAGCAGCCTTAGGCTTTGTCTCACTGCTAATAGCTTTATTCTGCAACTTTAACAAATCTCTAATTTCAACTAGTGTTTTTTCTTGCTTGGTTAACACATCTTCTTTTTTTTCTTCTTTATGTTGTAACATATTAATGAACTTTACCGCTATAAAAATAGCGAAAGCAATAATTGTAAAATCAATAATAGTTTGTAAGAAAGCGCCCCATTTAATAACCGCATCGCCAATTTTAATTGATTTATCAGCGATATCTATTCCGCCTAATAATAAACCAATCACCGGCATAATAATGCCATCAACTAAAGAGGATACAATTTTACCAAATGCAGCACCAATGACCACCGCCACGGCTAAATCCATCACATTGCCGCGCATAGCAAAGAGTTTGAATTCATTTATAAATTTTTTCATAAGTTGCCTTTAATCTTGATTTATCCTTAATTCTACAGAGTAATTTAAATTCAATATTATTTCTATAACAATCAGCGCCATACACATTTAAAAGGCAGGCAGCGCTATGTGAAGCGCTGAGGAATTATGACATATTTTTAACCAACAAGATGAACAAAATTGGAAAGTAAATCCCTATCCCGCAGGGGGGATTGCTTGTTCAATATTGGTTAGAAAATATGTCAGGAACACGCAGAGCGAAGCCCCTTATGGGTCTGCCATAAGACGCTGCACCAAGGTACTTATTAGCACTAGCCTACGTAATAAGACTAAGATAGATCTTCTTTACAAAGAAACCATTTCTTCAATACGCTTAATTCTTTGCTCTAAATCGCCGGGAAGCGTCCCACCACCTTGTGCCATATCATCACGACCACCACCTTTTCCGCAGAGTTCTTTTACGAATTCAGCAGCCTTTGGTAATTTATTTAGAAGATTCTTAGAAACAGAGGCAATAACACTTATTTTATCATTATCAATAGCAATTAATACGATTACTGCATTCTCTAACTTGGATTTAAGATTATCCATGGTTGTTCGAAGAGTTTGACCATCCACTGCAACTAACTTTTCGACTAACAAATTAATATCATTAATTTTCTTAACTGATGATATTAACTCTCCCCCCGAATGAGCTGCTAATTTTTCATTAAGCTTTTGTAGTTCTTTTTCTTTTTGCTTTGCTTCTGCTAAAAATTGCGATAATTTTTCATTCGCTTGAGCAGGTGTTGTTTTTAATTTTAAGGCCATCTCATCGATAGTTTTTAATTGCTCATTAACCCAAACTAAGGCATAAGCACCTGTCATCATTTCAATACGCCTTACACCAGCAGCCACACCATATTCAGCGACAATTTTAAATAAACCGATATCGCCTGTTTTTCTTGCATGAGTACCACCACATAATTCCATTGAGAAATCACCGATACTTAAAACACGTACCGAATCACCGTATTTCTCACCAAATAAAGCAACAGCGCCCTTTCCTTTGGCCGTTTCAATATCCATGACTTCAGTATGAGCAGCATTATTTGCACGAATTTGCTCATTTACAAGTGATTCAATTTCTTCTAGCTGCACTGCTGTTACCGCTTCAAAATGGGAGAAATCAAAGCGCGCACGTTCAGCATCGACTAAAGAACCTTTTTGTTGTACATGAGCACCAACTACTTTTTTAAGTGCAGCATGCAAAAGATGCGTTGCCGTATGATTTAGTCTAATCGCTTCTCGGCGATGATTATCAATTGCAGCAGATGCTTCATCATTTAAATTAAAAGATCCTTTTAATACTTCACCATAATGAACAATTGCCTGGCCGATACGTTGACAATCATCAACTCTGAAAAGTGCTGTGGCCGTAGAAATTTCACCTTTATCACCAACCTGGCCACCGGATTCAGCATAAAAAGGAGTTTTTTCAAGGATAATAGCGCCCTTTGTGCCTAAAGCCAAAGAGCTAACTTCTTTGCTATCACTAAGTAAATTGACTACTTTTGATTTTAAATCTGTTTTGTCATAACCATGAAACTCAGACATTTGCGTTAGATTAGCAGCAAAAGAATAATCAACTTCAAATTGGCTTGCTGCCTGAGAAGATTGACGTTGCTTTTGCATGGCTTCTTCAAAGGCTTGCATATCAACGCTAAGCTCCAGTTCACGGGCTATATCAGCAGTGAGATCAATAGGGAAGCCATAGGTATCATAAAGTTTAAAAGCGACATCCCCTGGAATTTCTTTATTTTTTAATTGGTCTATTTCTACTTTTAAAAGACGTAATCCCTGCTCTAAGGTTCTCGCAAATTGGTTTTCTTCTTGAGCAAGCACCGCTTCGATTTGAGCCTTATTTTCAATTAGCTCAGGATAAGCATCACCCATTGCCTCAATGAGGGGGCTGACTAAAAGAGAGAAAAAGGGCGTTGGTAATTTTAATTTATTACCATGACGAATAACTCTTCTTATAATGCGACGCAAGACATAACCACGACCTTCATTTGAAGGAATCACACCATCACAAATGAGAAAAGAACAAGCACGAATATGATCAGCGATTACTTTTAATGATGCATTATCTTTATCAATATTTTCACCAAGCGCTTGAATTGCTTTAATCAAATGCTGGAAAAGATCAATTTCATAGTTAGTATGCACATGCTGAACAACAGCAGCCACACGCTCTAATCCCATACCTGTATCAACAGAAGGCTTGGGTAAAGGATGAAGTACGCCTTCTTTGTCACGATTAAATTGCATAAAAACAAGGTTCCAGATTTCGATATATCTATCGCCATCTTCATCTGCACTACCTGGGGGGCCACCGGCTACATGAGATCCATGGTCATAAAAAATTTCAGTGCAAGGACCACAAGGACCAGTATCGCCCATGGACCAGAAATTATCTTTTTCACCACAACGAGAGAAACGCTCTGCGGATACGCCCATTTCTTTAAGCCAAATATCAGCCGTTTCATCATCGTCTTTATATACAGTTACCCATAAACGTTCTGCTGGTAATTTTAAAACGGTAGTTAAAAAATCCCAGGCATAACGAATTGCTTCTCTTTTGAAATAATCACCGAAGCTAAAATTACCCAACATTTCAAAAAAGGTATGATGCCTTGCGGTATAACCCACATTTTCAAGATCGTTATGCTTGCCACCTGCACGTAAACATTTTTGCGAGGTAGTGGCTCTGTTATAAGAACGAGGCTCTAGACCAAGAAAGGTATCCTTAAACTGCACCATACCTGCATTTGTAAATAACAAAGTAGCATCATTGCCTGGAATTAAGGGGCTTGAGTTAACAACTTGGTGTCCTTTATTAGCAAAATAATCTAAAAAGGCCTTTCTGATTTCTGAGCTTTTCATTCTTAAGAGAACCTCTAACAACAAAATTAATTATTTATACTTGTCTTGTCATTCCCGCATAGGCAGGAATCCATAAGAGTTATACTTCAACTCCCCCTCCTGTCCTTCGGACATCCTCTCCCACAAGGGGAGAGGGATTAATTCTTTGTGAAGACTACAATCTATAAAAATTGCACTTCAATTTCCTGTCATTCCCGCGAAAGCGGGAATCCATAGGAGCGTACTCCCTCCACCTGAATGGGGAAAGATCTAATTCTTGTTTTGCTGCATATTTTTAACTACCTTAGCAATCAATTCCGCAGAAAAACCTCGATATAATAAAAACCGTTGGCGTTTTTGTAATTCTTCAAAATTACTTGCTAAGCTATCTTTATATTTTTTTATCCAAACAGCGCTTGCATGAGTAAGCCAATTATCATCTTCTTGGCTTAAAATCTGTTCTATTATTTCCGAAGAAACTTGTTTTGCTTTTAATTCTTGAACGATTTTTAAAGGACCGTATCCTTGTTGAACACGAACGCGAAGCATACTCTCTGCAAAACGGCTATCCGATTGTAAATTATGCTGTTGGCAATGCGCTATTTCTTCGGCAATATCGCCTACCTCAAAGCCTCTTTGGGATAACTTTTCAGCTAATTCGTAAGCACTATGCTCACGCCTGCAAAGCAGGCGGTGAGCTGCTTCACGAACCTTAGTCATCTATAGTCTCAAAAGACTCATCTTCAACCATAGTATTTTCTTTTGTGAGCAGCTGCTGTCTTATTTGAGCTTCTAACTCATTTGCAATAGCAGGGTTATCTTTCAAATATTGACGAACATTATCTTTACCTTGACCAATTTTCTCGCCCTTGTAAGCATACCAAGCACCTGATTTATCAATTAACTCAAGCTGAGTGCCTAAGTTGATAATTTCACTCTCTCTTGAAATACCTTCATTATAAAGAATATCAAAATCAGTCGTTTTGAAAGGAGGAGCCACTTTGTTTTTAACCACTTTAACGCGGGTCTCACTACCTAAAATTTCTTCACCCTTTTTAATAGCACCTGTACGGCGTATATCTAAACGGACAGAAGAATAGAATTTTAGAGCATTACCACCCGTAGTTGTTTCAGGGTTACCAAACATAACGCCAATTTTCATACGAATTTGGTTAATGAAAATCACTAAGGTATTTGAGCGCTTAATATTTGCTGTTAATTTACGTAAAGCTTGCGACATCAATCTTGCTTGTAAACCCACATGCGTATCTCCCATTTCGCCTTCGATTTCAGCCTTTGGCGTAAGAGCAGCTACGGAGTCAATGATGATGACATCAACACCGCCTGAACGAACTAACATATCAGTGATTTCTAAAGCTTGCTCACCGGTATCAGGCTGAGAAACTAAAAGCTCATCTACATTAACACCAAGCTTAGCTGCATAGCTAGGATCAAGTGCATGCTCAGCATCAACGAAAGCAGCTGTTCCACCTGTCTTTTGGCATTCGGCAATAACCTGAAGAGTTAGGGTTGTTTTACCAGAGGATTCTGGACCGTAGATTTCAACGATACGCCCTTTGGGTAAACCACCGATACCTAGGGCAATATCTAAACCTAAAGATCCAGTAGAAATAGCTTCGATGTTAGGGATAGTATTATCACCCATGCGCATAACAGAACCTTTACCAAATTGACGTTCGATTTGGGCAAGAGCAGCGCTTAAGGCTTTTTGACGATTATCTTCCATTGTTGGCTCACTATAAAATAGGCAAAAGCAAAATTATACGCAAGTTCTATGAAAATACTAGCAATCAAATAGTCTCTATCATCAAAATTAAAAATAGATAACTTACCCTTAACTATTAACTATTAACTATTAACTATTAACTATTAACTATTTCGCTGAATTGTATTTTAGAATCAGTATTTTCTATAATCATGTTTCTCAATAAAGAGCAGATAATCTAGGCATGTTTCTCATCTTAAAGGCTTTGGCGGGCAGAATGGAAAATAACCGCAGGATATCATCGTCGTAGTTTGGTTGAAACAATGATGTTTCGAATTAAAACAATTTTGGGGAACAGATTACGCGCTAAGCGTTTTGATAACCAAAAAGTAGAAGCAAGAATTTGGTGTAAAATTATAAATCATATGACCAAGCTTGGCATGCCTAGCTCTTATGTGGTTAACTAAGCTCCAATTCTTCTGAGAGGGGCTTTGTTGGTTTTTGATTTATTCAACAAAGCCCATCTTAAATGAGGGGTCTCACCCCACGATCTTTAAGGAGTAGCACTTTTTTGGAATACTTCGGCACAAACGGGATAACTCAGCAAATGATCAAAAATCATAGGTTTACCCCCACAGAGCTCAATTAAGCTCATAAAGTCTTTTTTAGAATAAGTATCTGAACTTAGCAAAAACTTTAATATTTCAAGCTTATTTTGTATTACTGCGATGTGAATAGCTTTATAGCCCTCATCATTGATTATGCTAAAATCTCCTCCCCAAGCCTTGAATATCTCTAAGGCCTTTAAATCGCCTTCCTTTACATACAAATGAGCAAAGTTAGCACTAAGACAAGGTTTTAATTTTTCTGCTGGAATAGATTTCTTAACTAATTCCACTAACTTTTTATAATTTTTTAATTGAGGTATACGATTCAGTAAAAGCCCTATTAGTGAAGTATTATCATACTGGCGCACTAATAAGGACTGAACAAGCTCAGGTAATTTAGCTTTTGAGTATTTAGTAGCTAGGTTATTTAAATATCTATCTAGTGCATCTAAAAAATACTTTTTTGCTACAGTATCTGTATTAAGCACCCAAGCATAAAAACAAGGCTCTTGGTAGGATGAGTGGATTTTTTTTAATGAAATATCAAATAAATAAGTTTCAGCTATAGGTGATTCCAATAAATGCTTAAAAACACCTGGATCATTTATTCTAATAAAAATAGATTTTAATCCTTGTAAAGCGTCTGGAGCTGAAGTGCTCGCTTTGGACTTATTTTGAGATAATTTAAGAGTTGTAGATGATGTGGCTTTTGATATTCCTCTCGACGGAGCTCTTCCTGATTTTTTTGGCGCAAAAAAAGAATTTGTTGAGGGCACTGCTGGCTCAGCTAATGGCGCTACACTAGGTAAAAATTCATTGATTTTTTGTTGTATTGCTTTTTCATCCATTTGGAGATGAAAAAGCATAAGACCTTTCGCTCGATCTATTCTACCTTCAGCTAAATGATAATCAATTTGGGTCATCCATTTTAGCCGCTCCTCTTCTGGATTAGTTTGATTAGATCTTGTTTTAATTTGATTGCACCCAACTGTTTCACCAAGAAGTTTTTTTGACAACCCCTGCCAATGAGCTTGTTCCCTATCATAAAGATAGACCTCACTTTTTGCCCTAGTTATAGCAATACCTAAGGCATTAAGTTCATTCCATTGCTCAATGGTTAAACCATCTCCGTCTTGTTTATTTTTAAGCGAAATTAAAATTGTATTTCCTGAAAAAGGATTCCATAAAATTGCACGCTCATAATCAATGCCTAATGCTTCTTCTACCGTTAAAATATTATTGGTACCAAGCTCCTGGTTAATTAGACTACGTTCCGCGTCTGTAATAGGATAATTTACGATAACAACGCTATCAGAAGATCCGCCCTTTAATTGAGGCAAATGGCTCTTGTCAACCAAACTAACCACACCTTCGGTATCTAAACCAGATTGAACCTTAGCATACAAGCGACGATTTTTTCCCGCATCAAAAGCACGTTTTTGACTATCTAAATGATTAGCCACTGTCACTATCTCAGGACTATTACGCCAGGTTGTCGTGAAACATTCTTTTTTAAAATTTTTACCGAATAGGTATTTTATACAGCTATAAAGATAAGGCGATGACAAGAAACTCTGTTCGATATCAAAAGCAAGATTGAATTTGCCTTTGGTTTTTTTAAGTAAAGAAGCAATTGCAATCAGGGGTAAATTTTGTGCCTCATCAATAGCCGCATTAGCAAAAGATGTCGGGCTATTTGGGTTTAATGGCATGACCATTGGATCAATTAATTTATTTTCATCTAAATAAGCTTGCCACTTTTTAAATAATTGAATAAGTTCTTTTTGTTTTTTTTCTTGCTCGGAAAAATAACATTGTCTTTTGCCTAGCTTTAAATAGCCTTCACTACCTAAGGCTGCAATTATGCCAAATTCATAATAAAGCACTTTAGGATTATCAATTATTTTTAATTTGTTTAACCATTCAGCAAAAGCATGGCTTGCAATTAAGGTTCTATCGCTATAATCAGCTTGCAACAATGCATTCCAAGTTAATAATTGCACCGGTTTTTCTTTAGCTAGAGAAGGATGTTTAGACATCTTCTCTATCATCGCTTTGTTAGGTAAAAGCATTAAGTTTGTAGGAATATTAGAAGAGGTTGCTTCTATTTCAGCATTTAAACTAACTGATTCAATTGAGTCAATAAGCAATAATTCGGACAAAATACAGGATTTAGTAGAACCAGCAGGGCCTATTAACATTTTGATGGACGAATCATCATCTAATATTTTTTGCTGAAAAGGTTGAAGAATATGCGTTTTATTCCCCCAAGTTACGGCGGGGCTGCATGTACAATTTTCAGGATTAGCCTCGGGCACTAATGGTTCCAGAATCTCAGTAAGTTCAGGAAGCGCCATATTATTAGTAGGCTCAATCGTTGCCTTAGATAATTTACGCTTTAATTCCTTATAATCATGATCATTCAAACATAAAATAAATAGTTTTTTCTTACCTTCATTCATTACATAGGTAAAAACCAATCGCTCTTTTTTATCTGTTTTAGCTCGATAAACGGGCTGACCTTGAAAAGTCATTCCCACTAATTTCTTGGCTTGTCGATAACGGCCAGATAATAGCTCACAAATAAGATTGATATTTTCATCGATGTCTGTTTTTTGAATTAAATGATGATTAAAAAGAAAGTCAGGACTAGAATTATTGGGCATTTTTTATTTAAAAAAATAAGGATGAGCATATTTTAACCCATTAGGCATTAAAATCAACACCAAGGGGAAAATATTGGCTTTCTTTAAGATTTATTCCGCCAAAAACCTTATTAGCCCTCTTAAGGCTTGTTCAGAAGCTTTCATACGTACCTCTTGCCTTGATTGATTAGCAAAAAGGCAAACTTCACTTTTTAATTTTTTATGATAGGCATAAGCAAACCAAACCGTACCAACCGGCTTTTGTTCACTGCCACCATCGGGGCCTGCAATACCTGTAATTGCGACTGAAATAGAGGCTTTACTATGCTTTAATGCGCCTTTTGCCATCGCTTCTGCAACCTCTTTACTAACCGCACCTTTTTCAATGATTAATTGTTTAGGTACAGCAAGCATTTCTTCTTTGGCCAAGTTGCTGTAGGTGACAAAGCCACGTTCAAACCAAGCAGAACTACCAGGTAAATCAGTGAAAAAACTTGCAAGTAAGCCACCAGTGCAAGATTCAACGCTAGCAATCATTAATTGTTTTTGCTGTAAAAGAAGGGAAAGTTGAAGAACTAATTCTTGAATAGACATATGTGTATTAAAGGAGCCTAGATTTGCAAAATAACAACTCTAGGCTTCTTAAACCTATTATTGAGCAGGTTGCTCAGCAGGCGTCGGAGCTGCTTCAGGAGAAGTAGTCGTCGTGCTACTATCAGTAGGCGTAGTAGTTGTGGTAGAAGAATCAGGTGTTGTAGTAGTTGTAGTTTCTTCTGAACCTTGTAGTTTTGAATCAGTATCTTTAGCTGCATCGTTTAAAGATGAACTATCAGTTTGCTCCATACTTGTATCAGAAGTATTCGCGTTATTATTTTTATCAGTATTACCACCACATGCAGCAAGCAATACTGTCATAAATGAAGCAACTGCCAATGCGACCAAACGTTTCATAACTATCTCCATAGTTGTTATTAGATATATCCTTACATAGTCTAGCAAAAAATTGTATTAAGTGAAGACAATACAATATTAATTTTAGCAAAATCAATGAGTTCTGCCTAATATATAGCAAAAAAATGCTAATTTAACTTCTGCTAACATTTTTCTTATATTTATTTTCAATAAGTGCTTCTCTTTTAGAGGTCTATTTAATAAATTCGGTTTTATGAACATCAATAGCTTAGAGACTTCATAGCTACCTTTTGCTAGAATCTTTTGTTTTTGCCAAAAGATAACAATGTCTGATGCCCACACTCCCATGATGCAGCAGTATTTGCGCATCAAAGCTGATTATCCTGACATGCTTTTACTTTATCGCATGGGAGATTTCTACGAACTTTTTTATGATGATGCTAAAAGAGCGGCCCTTCTATTAGATTTAACGCTAACGCATCGCGGCCAATCAGCAGGCAAACCTATTCCCATGGCAGGCGTTCCTTATCATGCTATCGAAAATTATCTAGCAAGATTAATTAAAAAAGGAGAATCTGTCGCGATTTGTGAGCAAATTGGCGATCCAGCTACTTCTAAAGGACCAGTACAAAGGGAAGTTACGCGCATTATTACCCCAGGTACAGTGACTGACGAAGCCCTTTTAGATGCCAAAAAAGATAATATTTTACTCGCTATCTATGTGCAAAAAAGCCAATATGGCTTAGCTTATGTCGAACTGAGTACAGGCCAATTTCATTTATTACAATTAGAAGATAAAGCAACTTTTCGTGCTGAAATTTCTAGCTTAAAACCCGCTGAAATTTTACTCCAGGAAGGGCTTCCCTTTGGCTCTTTAAAAAATAACCACCCCTTAAAACCAATGCCTGCCTGGGAGTTTGAAATAGCCAAGGCAGAACAGCTTCTTAAAGAGCAATTTGGTGAATTTAGTTTAGATAAATTTAAGAATAAAGCCTATAAGGAGGCTATACAGGCAGCGGGCTGTTTACTTAGTTATTTAAAAACCACGCAAAAACAAGCCTTACCTCATTTAACGGTTATCACAGCCGTTGAAAATAGCGATTATTTACAACTTGATACAGCAACACAAAGACATCTTGAGTTATTTAATAATTATCAGGGAACAAGTGAAAATACCCTCATCGCAATCCTTGATAAAACAGCCTCTGCTATGGGTAGTCGTTTATTGAAACGCTGGCTTGCCAAACCACTTGCAGTACCTCATCTTATTCAAGAAAGACAAGAAGGATTAAAAGAACTATTAGTAAAGCAGCAAGACTCCCTGCTTAACCCCTTACTTAGACAGATTTGTGATATAGAAAGAATTCTTGCCCGAATTGCTTTAAAATCAGCAAGACCAAGGGATCTAGTTCAACTTAAGGAAAGCTTAAACCTCTTACCTGAACTTCATAAACTAATTCAAAATAATCAAAGCACTTTATGCAAATCGATTGTTGAACGAATTATTCCACAACCTGAGCTTCATGAGCTTCTCTCAAAAGCGATAGTTGAAAACCCACCGATGCTGATTCGTGATGGAGGTGTTATTGCTTTTGGTTTTGATGAAGAACTTGATGAACTTCGCACCCTAAACGAACATGCTAATGATAAATTAATTGCTCTAGAACAGGCTGAAAAAGAAAAATTAAACCTATCTTCGTTGAAGTTTGGTTATAACCGCGTTCAAGGTTATTACATTGAATTATCTAAAAATCAGGCAGATAAAGCGCCTAGTTATTATCATCGTAAGCAAACTTTAAAAAATGTTGAGCGCTATATCACTGAAGAACTAAAAACCTTTGAAGAAAAGGTTTTATCTGCACAATCCAAAGCCCTTGCTCGCGAAAAATGGCTTTATGACTGCCTTTTAGATGAAATCCAAGCCTATATTAAACCTTTATCCAGCCTAAGTTCGGGGCTTTCTGAGCTTGATGTTTTAGCTAATTTTGCAGAACGAGCGCAAAGCCTGAAATGGATCTGCCCTAAACTGATATCAGAGCCAGGCATAGAAATTAAACAGGGTCGGCATCCTGTTATTGAGCAAATTTTACAAGAGCAATTTATTGCTAATGATCTAAAACTACACCCCTCGCAAAGCCTTTTCCTTATTACAGGCCCTAATATGGGAGGCAAATCAACCTATATGCGCCAAAATGCCTTAATTGTACTAATGGCTCATATTGGTTCCTATGTACCTGCGCAAACAGCAATCATTGGCCCTATTGATAAAATCTTTACTCGTATAGGTGCTTCCGATGACTTAGCCTCAGGTCGCTCCACCTTTATGGTCGAAATGACAGAAACTGCGCATATTTTAAAACAGGCTACCAATAAAAGCTTAGTTTTAATTGATGAAATAGGAAGAGGTACAAGTACCTATGATGGGATGGCTCTTGCTCATGCTACCTCAGCCTATCTAGCTGACAAAATAAAAGCTTATACCCTTTTTTCAACCCATTATTTTGAGTTAACTTCGCTAGAAAAAAATTATTCTAATGTTAAAAATGTGCATCTACAAGCAACCTTAACCAAAGATAGAATTGTCTTTCTTTACCAAGTCGAAGAAGGCCCTGCTAGCCATAGCTATGGTATTGAGGTAGCTGAATTGGCTGGTTTACCGAAGGAGGTCTTGTTACTGGCAAGACAACATCTTAGCCAAATTGAAAAAACCTCGAAAGTGCAAAATCTAATGCCCCTGTCAGAACCAAATGAGCTTGAACGAATCCTTGCAGAAACGGATGTAGATAATTTAACACCTCGTGATGCATTGATGTTTATTTATCGATTAAAATCAATGAAGACAGATGATTTGGAAAGTGTATGATTAGGGTCTGTCCCAAAAAAATCAGTATTTTTATTCTTATTTTATCGATACCTATACTTTTAGGGGCCACCTCTTTGTTTAATACAAAGAAAGCCCCAAACTTTAATATCATTGGTATAGACGATCCTTTATTGAAAAATGTACAAGAACGATTAAAAGAACTTTCAGAAACTAAACCCATACAAAATCAAAGTGATGAAGAACTGAGAGAGCAAATTCTAGAGTCTTTAAAACCCTATGGTTATTTCAAAGCGTCAATTTATCTACAACGAAACCCTTTTTTAGTTAAGATTGACCCAGGACCCCAAATGCGGATTGGTCAAGTTTTTGTTGATATCGTTGGCGAAGGTGCTTCTAATCCAGAAATTAAAGAAGTAATGCAACATTTACCTTTAAAAGCAGGTGATCCCCTTGATAGTTCTTTGTATGAAGATTTAAAACAAAATTTCTTAACAGCTACTGAGCATCAAGGATTTTTACGCGCCCATTTTAGTACTTCAGAGCTTTTAATTGATCTCGATAATTACGTCGCTAAAATCAATTTAGTTTTTGATACAGGCCATCAATATTATTTTGGTAAAGTTGAGTTTGACCCTACCTATATTTCACCCAAATTGCTCTATCGCTACCTGCCCTTTCAGTATGGTCAGCCTTATTCCACTGATGATATTTTAAAATTAAATAGCCAACTGTCTGGAAGTGGTTATTTTAAATCGGTAACGATTACACCGAATACCAATACTGATGAGCGCTATATCCCCATAAGAGTACATTTAAGCCGCGCTTCACGTATGAATTATTCTTTTGGCCTTGGTTATGGAACAGATACTGGTGTTAGAGGTAGGGCTGGTTTTTCAGTCGTACCAGTGAATCGTTTAGGCCATAAATTTAACCTAATTGCCTTAGGTTCCTCTGCCCAATCGGCCTTGCTTGCCCAATATCTTATTCCTGGGCGAAATCCCATGGTGAATAATTATTTTATTACTGGCAATTTATCTAACTTATCCTACGATGCAGGTCATTCTAATTTAGCGCAGCTTTCAATTGGCCAGCAACATAATTTACCTACCTTTCAACGTAATTTATCTATAAATGGCCTCTATGAGGGCTATCGTTATCATTTATTACCAAGAGAATATAAGTTTACATTTTATCCTAGAGGCAGTTTTACCTGGTTAAACACCAAAGATAAATTATTTTCCCCTACTGGTTATAATCTTAATTTACGTATTTTAGGTGCATCTAAAGCCCTTTTATCGGAAGAAAATTTTATCCAAGGCATAATTAATCTAAAGGCAGCCCTGAATGTAGAACCTATAAGGACACGTTTTTATTTTCATACTATTCAAGGTTTAACTCAAATTAATCAAATTAATAATTTACCACTGTCTTTAGCGCCCTTACTGGGTGGCGCTGAAAATTTAAAAGCCTATAATTTTAATTCTATAGGTCCAGGTAAAGTTTTAACCTATGTTGGTTTTGAAATACAAAAAGAAACAAAAGATAAATGGTATTTAGTGGGCTTTTTTGATAGTGGTGATGTTTATCAACCCAGTTCACGCTCACTGCAAAAAGATATTGGTGCTGCATTAATGTGGGTATCGCCAGTAGGCCCTATCAAAATCGGCTTTGCTCAGGCGGTGGATAATCATTTTAGGCGTGCTCATAAAAGCCCTAAACTAGTCATTAACATGGGACCCGATCTGTAAATGTCTTTTATCTATAGTTTAATAAAAAAAATAGGCTTTAGTCTGATGCTGCTACTTATTTTAGTAGTTAGCCTTATCAGTTTTTTAGGGAGCACCAAAGCAGGTTTATATTTAAGTGTAAAAATGGCTTCTGCCTTTTTACCAGGACATCTTTCTATCGAAAATCTAAATGGTAAATTGCTTAATAATATTAGCTTTAATCAACTCAAGTATGAGGATAATAAGTTACAAGTTGAATTAAATGATTTTAATCTTAAATGGAAATTAAAAGCCCTACTTCACCCCAAGATCATTATCAAAGACCTTCATGCTAATAAACTTAAATTAAATATAAAACCAACTCCTGCTAAAACAGAATCCTCATCAAAAAGCATGAGCTTTAATTTACCTGTTAATATTGAAATTAATCAATTAATTATCGATAATTTAGAGCTTATACAAGGCAAGTCCAGTTATCTCATTCAAAATCTCTTGTTACGCTCTAATTTTAACAAAGAACTTTTCACAGTTAATACCTTAAGTTTTGATCTTGCTAATCTTAATTTTAATTTAGAAGCCGAAGCCAAACCCTATTATCCCTATACCTTAAATGGTAATTTAAGCTTTGGTTTAACTAAAAATATAGCGCTGCCGCTTAAAGGCAGTATCAAACTAAGGGGTGATTACAACCTTTATTATTGGGAAGGCAACGTTGAGCCACTTAATCTCCATATACAAGGCACTCTCAATCAATTGCAAGATATTAATAATCTTTTGCAATGGAACCAATTAATCTGGCCCTTAGATAAAAAACAATCCATTAAGAGCTCTGCGGGTTCACTTAAAATTATAGGACGAATACCTAACCTTAAAATAGAACTTCAATCCACTGCTGAAGCGCCTATAGCATCCGATATTTTGCTTGAAGCAAATACCTCTCCTAATGGGATTAAAGCCCAAGGTTTGGCTCATTTCAATAACAATATAATTAATCTTAATTTAGACGTTGATAACAAACGAACCCCCAAAATCATTGCCAATCTTAATACTAAAGATTGGCAAGGCTTTCCTAAGAAAGTACCACTTAAAGAAACCAAGATAAGAATCGATTTAAAGGCAAATAGCCTTGCTGATGCTATTTTAAGGAGTGAGTTTCAAGGTAAATATTTAGATGAAAAATTAAAAGCAAACTTAATTTATGAAAAAGAGAAACTCAACGCCAAGATGTTATTAGGTTCTAATAACCTGACTATTGAAGGTAAGCCGCCTTATCAATGGCAATTAAAAGCCAACTTACCCGAACCTAAATTATTGGATAAAAGCCTAGCTGGTCTTAAAACAGCAATTAAAGTTGATGGAAAATTAGAAAAGGCAGATAAGGGTGTATTTAATATCAATATTGCCGAAGGTTCTTATCAATTACCCGAAGAAACTGAAGCGAAAATATTAACCTTTAAAGGAGGCCAATTAAAAGCCCTATTAACTGCTAAGGATTTGAATTTAACAGGCTTATTTACCATCGATAAACAAAAGAAATTAAATTTAAACCTAAGCTTACCGCAATTTAATTTAAATAAAGGCGTTCAACCCAATCAAAAATTAAAGGGGCAACTTCATGTTTTAATTAACTCTTTAAATTTTCTTGAAAGTTTAAACCCGCTTATAACCAAGGTAGATGGGCAATTAGCTATGGCTATAAAAATAGAGGGGCAAATTGATAAACCTATTTTAAATGGCGATATTAATCTTAAAAAAGGCCAGATTATTATTCCAAGCCTAGGTTTAAATCTAAACCCTATTTCACTTTCAGCTCTTAGTAACAGCCAAACCTGGCAAGCAAAAGCATCAATAAACCAAGAAGGGAAAAGCATTCAATTAAACGGCGAAGGGAATTTAGTACCAGAGCCTTCGGGTAAAATAACTATTATTGGCGATAATTTTCCTGTCGTAAAAACGGAGGAATATCGTATTAATGCTTCACCTAATTTAGCTTTAGCTTTTGTCAAAGATAATATTGAATTAACAGGTAATATTCTTATCCCTGAGGCTGAATTAAAACCACAAACCTTTAATTCAACTGTTAATTTAAGCGAAGATGCAGTCTATGTTACCCATGAAGCCACACCTCCTCCTAACCCTTTGCATATAAAAACGAATGTCTCTATTGAAATGGGTGATAAAGTTTTATTAGATGTTAAAGGATTGCATGGCTCTTTAATCGGAGGAATTCAAATACAGCAAGCACCTGTAGGCCCTTTAAATGCCAGCGGGGAATTAAAGGTAGAAAATGGCCAATATAAGGCTTACGGTCAGGATTTAGAAATAGATCAGGGCGAGCTTATTTTTACTGGTGGTTTGATAACCAATCCAGGGATTCATGTAAAGGCTGTTAGAAATATTACTAATACAACCAATAATCTAGCCAATACAGACAGCTTATTTAATTTTAATGCAGCTAATTTACAAACCATGGATTTCGGCGAAAATACCACGGTAGGTATTGAGGTAACAGGCCGCTTAAAATCACCGAAGGTTCGCCTATTCTCTAATTCAGCAGGCTTATCGCAAGCAGATATCTTATCGCTACTTATTTTAGGAAAACCAGCATCTCAAGCAAACCAAGCGGGTGGTCAACTGTTATTAAATGCTATTTCTGCCTTAAACCTTGATTCAGGGACCAGTGGTTTACAACTGATAGATCAATTGAAGCAATCAACAGGCCTTGATATTAATATAAAGAGCAAAAGCAGTTACAATCAGCAAACAAACCAATTTACTGATACAAATGCAGTAGTTGTTGGTAAATCTTTATCAAAACGACTGTATCTTAGCTATAACTATGGTTTAACCCAATCTGATGTTAGCGTTTTAACTCTAACTTATTTGTTAAACAAGTTTTTTTCTATTCAAGTCAATGCTAGCGTTAATGCAAGCGGAATTGATTTACTTTATACCAAACCAAAGGAGTAAGCTTTGAATAAGTTTCAGCCTAGAATTCGCTTAAAGCGCCTAAGAAAAACGGCTGCTAGCCGTAATCTTGTGCAAGAAACCAGGTTATCAGTACAAGAGTTGATAGCCCCTTTATTCATAAGCGATACGCTTAAAGAAAAAAAAGAAATCCAAAGCATGCCAGGCCAATATCAACTGACCTTAACTGATTTGGAAGCTGAAATTAAGGAATTAAGCCAATTACAAATTCCTGCTGTCTTACTATTTGGTTTACCCGCTCATAAAGATGAAATAGGCTCTTCATCTTTTGATTCAGACGGGATTATTCAAAAAGCGATAAAAGAAATTAGACGAGTTAACAAAGATATCTTAATTATTGCCGATGTTTGTTTCTGCGAATATACAAGCCACGGCCATTGTGGTGCCTTGCAAGGTGAATTTATCGATAATGATAAAACATTAGAACTCTTAGGCAAACAAGCACTTAGCTATGCCAAAGCAGGCGCAGATTGGCTAGCCCCTAGCGGTATGACTGATGGCATGGTTAGCGCTATTAGAACCACATTAGATGAAGCCGGTTTTATCGATACTGCCATTTTAAGTTATGCAGTGAAATACAGTTCTGCCTTCTATGGTCCTTTCAGAGAAGCCGCAGAAGGTGCGCCTCAATTTGGCGATAGAAAAACCTATCAAATGAATCCAGCAAACGCCAATGAAGCTTTAAGAGAAGCTGCCTTAGATATTGAGGAAGGTGCTGATATGTTAATGGTCAAACCTGCGATGAATTATTTGGATGTCATTTATAGGGTCAAAGAAGCATATCCATCATTGCCCCTTTCTGCCTATCAAGTCAGTGGTGAATTTTCTATGATTAAATTTGCAGCCAAACAAGGCTTAATCAATGAAAAAGAAGCCATGGTTGAAAGTTTAATTGCCATAAAAAGAGCAGGTGCTGACTTCATTATTACCTACTTTGCCAAAGCAATGGCCAGCCTTATTTTAGATAATAAACATCCTTAAAAACAGCAACCTGCCCTTAAAAAAGGCTGGTTGTTATAATGATTTCAAAGTCAAAAAATTTTTATTTAAAAAGTATTGTAGGGGCTTGTTGTTTAAGTTATGTTGAATTAGCCCATAGTGGGTATGGGTGGTTTTTCACAATTGTCATTTAAGGAAAAATGCAATTGCTCGGCAGAGATTTGATGCTGAACGATTGATAAGCTTTAGCACTAAAGGAGGATTTATGGCTACAGGCGAAGTCAAATGGTTTAATAACGCCAAAGGATGGGGTTTCATCATGCCAGAAAGTGGTGGTGAAGATATTTTTGTGCATTTCTCAGCTATCGCTGGAACTGGATATAAAACTCTTGTTCCAGGTCAGCAAGTAAGCTTTGACTTAGAAAAAGGCGACAGAGGCCTACATGCTTCTAACGTTATAGCCTTAGCTGAAGCAGAAGCAACCTAGTCAAAATTAAGCTTCATTAATGCTGCCATAATAAAGCAAAAAAGTTTGAGTTGGATTAAACTTTGTTTAGATGGCAGCAAATTCATTTTCTATCAAAAACCTAATCAAGCCATCTTAAGGTGGTCTCATGAATTTTTTACATACCATGGTTAGGGTGTCTGATTTAGACAACTCTCTCGATTTTTATTGCAATAAATTAGGTTTAGTCGAAGTTAAACGAACGGATTATCCCAACGGTCGTTATACCCTTATTTTTTTAGCTGCTCCTTCTGATCTAAAAAAGGCAGAATCATCCAATAGTCCTTTATTAGAATTAACTTATAACTGGGATCCTGAGGTCTATTCTGAAGGTCGAAATTTTGGGCATATTGCCTTTGCAGTTGAAAATATTTATGAGACCTGCAAAAAGCTACTAGATGCCGGTGTTATCATCAATCGCCCTCCTCGTGATGGCCATATGGCTTTTATTCGTTCACCAGATAATATTTCAATTGAATTATTACAAAAGGGCGAGGCTTTAGAAAAAAAAGAACCCTGGCTATCTGCTCCTAATGTTGGACATTGGTAAATTTTGATTAAGCTTTTAAAAAACTAAAGACGGAAAAACCAATAAGATAACTTGTTTGAAAGAACTATGATTTACCCAAATAGCTTCAAAAAATTGAGTATTAAATGTAGTTGGGGTGGAAGTCCGAAGGACTGCAACCCAGGTTTCGCTTCGCTCTGAAGAATCCTGACATTTAATTACCCAAGAGAGCAATATTAAACCTTTTGATTCATTTTTTTGTCATTCCCGCGTAGGCGGGAATCTATTTCTTAAAATGGCACCTCACTTTGTTTGATAAATGGATTCCCGCCTACGCGGGAATGACATAACTTGAATCACAATGAGTTTAAATTAAACCAAAATTGGGTAAAAATATGTCAGGATCACTCAGCGCTTCTCTACACTCAGACTACATATCAAATGGTTTTTTCAAAAAATAACATATTGAAAGCTCCGGTATATATCTTTTAGTGCCAATAATACTAAGGTATGATTAGCAAATTTTTCTGCCAAGATGATTATGAAAAAAGGGCTTTTATTAATTAACTTAGGTACACCTAAGGCTCCCACTCCCAAAGAAATAAGGCGGTATTTAGCTGAATTCCTGACTGACAAACGAGTCATCGCCTTACCTTTTTTTATTAGATATCCTCTCGTTTATTTAGGCATTTTACCTTTTAGACCGCAAAAAACAGCAAAAGCCTATCAAGCTATTTGGACTAAAGATGGCTCTCCTTTATTGATTCATAGCAAGAATTTAGAAACCAAACTGAAAGAGCTGCTGCCCGACTGGGAAATTGCCCTAGGTATGCGTTATGGAGAACCCTCTTTAGAATCTGCTTTAGAACAGCTTAAAAACTGCGAAAGTCTTTGTATTTTACCGCTTTATCCACAATATTCTAAGGCAGCAACAGGCTCTTCTATTGCTAAGGTTTTACAATTAATATCTAAATGGAATTATATTCCTCATTTAAATATTATCGCTGATTTTTATAAGGATGATTTTTTTATAAAAGCCAGTGCATCTTTAATTAAACCCTATTTAACAGAAGATGATTATCTTTTATTAAGCTATCATGGTATTCCAGAGAATCATTTACAAGAAGTGGGTTGTCATAAAGTCTGTGAGGAATGCAATCTGCAAAACTTCCCTCCTCTTTGTTATAAAGCCCAATGCTATAAAACTACTGATTTAATTGCTAAAGAACTTCATTTAAACAACGAAAAAATCGGTCTATCTTTCCAATCAAGATTGGGCAAAACACCTTGGATAAAGCCTTATACGGACGAGATTTTGCAAGAGCTTAGACAGCAAGGGATTAAAAATTTAGTCGTTTTTAGTCCTTCTTTTACTGCAGATTGTTTAGAAACCTTGGAAGAAATCGGTATTCGCGCTAAACAGCAATGGCAAGCTTTAGGTGGAGAAAAATTTACTTTGGTTCACTGTCTTAATGATAATCCAATGTGGGTGGAAGGATTAGTGCAAAAAATTGAAGATTTGAGTTAGATTCCCCCCTCTCCCAAGGGGAGAGGGGCTCTAAGATGTTTGTAGCACTAACATACAGTAAATATCCTCTCCCCCCTGAAGGACAGGGGGGTAAATTAAAACAAGTTCAATTTCATACCATGAAATTGAACATTAGTCTTTAAAAGGATGTTGGATGATAATTGTAGAATCACGCTCAGGGCCTGTTGATAGCATAGAAATAGGCACACTTAATAACTCTTCTATGCGCTTGATATAAGCTAAAGCATTTGCTGGCAATGCATCGAGGGAAACAACATCTTCAGTTGACTCATCCCAGCCTGGCATTTCCTCATAAACTGGCTCTAAGCCCTCAAAATCATCTGCAGCTTGTGGTGGACGAGATAAGATATTACCTTTAGCATCTTTATAAGCAACTGCTATTTTAATAGTTTTTAGCCCATCTAAGACATCTAATTTAGTCATACAAAGACCCGTAATACTATTTAGCTCAATAGAGCGCTTTAATAAAACGGCGTCAAACCAACCACAACGACGTGGACGGCCAGTAACAGCACCAAATTCATTGCCTCGCTCAGCCAGTCTTTTACCGACTTCATCGAAAAGCTCAGTTGGGAATGGACCACCGCCTACTCTTGTAGTGTAAGCTTTTGTAATCCCAAGAACATAGTCTATATAGCGAGGACCAAAGCCCGCGCCATTAACAACAGAACCAACACAGGTGTTAGAAGAGGTTACAAAAGGATAAGTGCCGTGATCAATATCTAAATAAACGCCTTGTGCACCTTCAAAAAGAATAGAATCACCCTTTTCTCTATGCTCATGCAAAGCAGTTGTCACATCACAAACCATATCTTTTAATTCTTTAGCCCAAATTAAGGCTTCTGCCATTACTAGATTAATATCCACTTCGGGCTGTTGATAGTAATGTTTTAAAATAAAATTATGGTATTCGAGTAATTGCTTAAGCTTTTCTTCGAAACGTGCCATATGGAAAAGATCATCAACTTTTAAAGCTCTTCTGGCAATCTTGTCTTCATAGGCAGGGCCGATTCCACGACCTGTTGTGCCAATTGCTTTATTTCCTTTATGAGCTTCGCGTGCTTTATCTAAGGCTACGTGAGAAGCTAAAATTAAAGGACAAGCCTGGCTTATATGTAAGCGCTTTCTTACCTCAATACCTTTGCTTTCTAATTCTTTAATTTCTTGCAAAAGTGCATCCGGTGCTAATACAACACCATTACCAATATAGCATTCTACATGCGGACGTAGCATGCCTGAAGGAATAAGGCGTAATACGGTTTTTTCACCTTTGATTTTGAGTGTATGACCCGCATTATGACCACCTTGGTAGCGAACTACCACCTTGGCATCATGCATCAGCAAGTCAACTATTTTACCCTTACCCTCATCACCCCATTGAGTGCCTAAAACAACTACATTTTTACCCATAATTTGCTCATCTATACAAAAATCAATAAAAAAGGGCTAAGCATGCTTAACCCAATTTCTACAAAGCGGACAATTATAATCAGTTTTTACCATTAGCGCTAGGTAAAGCATGCTTAAAATAATTAAAGAAAGGAGTACTTTGGTCAAGAACCAAGATATCTTGCTTTGAATTAAAACTATTTTCATAGGCACGAAGACTACTATAGAAAGCAAAAAAGTCTTTATTTTTACCAAAAGCATTAGCATAAATTGATGCAGCTTCACCCTGGCCTCTTGCTCTAATAGCTAAACCTTCACTTTCAGCCCTAGCAAGAATCACTGATACTTCTGCATCAGCACCTGCCTGAATCGCTTCAGCAGCGGCATTTCCATCTGCTCTGTGGCGGTTAGCAATCTTTTGCATATTAGCACGCATTAACTGATAAATTGCATTGCTCGTATTCTCTGGTAATTCAATTCCTTTAATACGAACATCTACAACAGAAATACCCAATTCAGCTGCTCTTTGCTCCGCTTTAACGCGTAAATTTTCCATCACATCATCACGACCACCAGAAACCACCTCAGAGATAGTTCTTTTACCAAACTCAGCTCTTAAAGACGTATTTAACTGCTGCTCTAGCAAGGTTTCTGCTTTAAGCGCATTACCGCCAGTTGAAGTATAATAACGAGGTAAATTAGTAATACGCCATTTAACATAATAATCGACGATCACATCCTTTTTTTCCTTCGTCACGATACGCGACGATTTAATATCTAAGGTTTGAATACGTGTATCAAAAACACGTACATTTTCTATAAAGGGTGTTTTAAAATGAAGGCCTGGACTTAAGACTTTAGCCTTGCCATCACCTTGATTAACCAAACGACCTAACCTTAATAAGATACCGTGCTGCCCTTGAGTAATCGTGAAAACACTAGCAAGAAGAACAATAAACCCTAAGAAAATTAAAATAGCTAAGGTTGCTTTTTTTGCATTCATGTTTAGTTTCCTCCCATCTTATCATCATAAGTAGGACGGCTTCTCTCGCGACTACTTACAGCAAAACTATCTGAACTATCATCTTCTTTTACTTTAGAAGCCAATGCAGCTGTTACTTCTATTGGTTGTTTTTGCATATTTAATTTATCTAAAGGAAGAGATAAAAGATTTGATGATTTAGAATCAACAATGATAGTTGATGTTGCACTAAACACTTTTTGCATTGTCTCTAAGTACATTCTTTCTGCCATGACTTGTGGAGCTAGGCTATATTGAGGCAGAAGAGCTAAAAATTCAGCGACCTCTCCTTTAGCTTTTAATACCACTTGCTTCTCAAAAGCTTGCGCCTCTTCTGAAATTCGCTTTGCACGCCCTTCGGCCATGGGCACAACACGCGCTTGATAAGCTAAGGCCTGTTCTTTAAAACGCTTTTCATCTTCTTGGGCTTTAATTGCATCATCAAAAGCATCTTGAACATTTTCAGGCGCTCTTGCAGGCTGAGGTGATACGTTAACAATCGCTATACCTGTTTTATATTGCTCGAGTATTTTAATAAGAGATTCTTGTACATTAGCACCCCAAGCTTCACGACCTTCGGTGATTATTTGATCAAGTGTAGTAGTACCAACGACTTGACGAAGGGCGCTCGATGTTGCCTGTTGTAAACTTTCTTGTGGATCAGCAACGTTAAAAAGGTAATCTCTTAAATCACCAATACGATATTGCACAGCCAAGGAAACAGAAACCAAATTCTCATCTTGGGTTAACATTTGTGCTGAATAGGAATAATCAGATACTCGCTCCACATTTTGCACGACTTTAGAGCAAATAATACGGGGAATCCAATGTGGGCCAGGGCCAACAGTTTCAACATATTTACCGAAACGTAAAATAACTGCTTGCTCACCCTCATCAATAATGAAGATGCCTGATAAAGCCCATAATATGGCGACAAAAAATACTACAGCTAAGGCAAGAAAGCTGCCGCCACCTTTGCTGGTATTGGGGGTTTCATCATTATTGTCAGAAGACTCATTACCACCAGAAAACATCTTTTTTAATTTTTCCTGTAAGCGTTTTAATGCCTCATCCAAATCTGGTGGTTGATTTTTACCACTCCATGGATCTTTGCCTTTATCTGGCTCATTCCAACCCATTTAATTTCCCCATTTTTATTATTCTAAATTCGGTCATTGAGTCTTAAGTTTTTAACCAACTCGTTCAAAATTGAGTAATTCAAAGAACTTAAGCCTACTCGATTTTATGGACTCTCGTCATTTTAAGCAAGTTAATCTGCTTTATCTTTTAAGATAAATTAAATCCCATACGCCATGGCCAAGGCGTTGGCCTCTTAATTCAAACTTAGTTAAGGGTCTTGTCTCGGGTCTTGGTGAAAAACCATCAAATTTATTTTTTAACGAAGGTTCTTTAGATAAGACCTCTACCATATGGAAAGCATAATCTTCCCAATCGGTGGCGCAATGAAGAAAACCATCTTGTTTTAATGCTTCTGATAAAAGAGCGACAAACTCGCTTTGGATTAATCTTCTTTTATGATGCTTTTTTTTATGCCAAGGGTCTGGGAAAAAAATTTGAATACCAGCCAAGGCGTTTTTAGGAATACAATATTTAAAAACTTCAACGGCATCATGTGAAACAATGCGGACATTCGTTAAATTTTTATCATGAAGGTCTGCAGAAAGGCTGCCAACACCCGCTTGATGTACTTCTATACCTATAAAATTGAGCTCCGGGCTTGCCTCAGCCATTGCTGCTAAGGAAGCCCCCATTCCGAATCCGATTTCAACGATAGTGTCAGCTTTGCGTGCAAAAAGAGCATCAAGATCCCATTCTTTGCTATCAAACTTTAATTCATAATCTTTAAAATGATGCTCCAAAGCATTTTGCTGCCTTGTGCTAATACGGCCTTTGCGTAATACAAAACTTTTAATAGTACGTTGCATTGATTTACTCAATAATTTAATTTGTGCACATTATACTCAATTTCGCTTAAACCGCTATTTTTGTGCTATTCTTGGCAAAGTTTGTGGTTATGAGAAGAATATCCCTTTAAAAATGTAACATATTTTGCCTTAAATCTTGCATAAAAGGTGTTTTTTTGCTATAAAACCGCACTTGTATTTTACGCCCAGCTAATTGATTAATTTATGTGCTAATTTAAGCTTCATATTTAAGAGTAAGGGACTTAAATTACACAAAAGCTAGTAGACTCTAAGTGTTCAACTATCTTGAATGCTTACAGGGGTAAATGGTTTAAACAAACATAATAGAAGACTTTGGAGTAACAACATGTCAAGAGTATGTCAGGTTACTGGCAAGCGACCAATGACCGGTAATAACGTGTCGCACGCTAATAATAAAACCAAAAGACGCTTTCTACCCAATATCAAAAAACGTCGTTTTTGGGTTGAAGAAGAAAATCGTTTCGTTTCTTTAAGAGTTTCTACCAAAGGAATGCGCATTATTGATAAATTGGGCATTAAAGTGGTTATTGACCAGTTAAGAGCTAAAGGCGAAAAGGTTTAATAAGAGGAAACCAAAATGGCAAGCACAGTTAGAGAAAAAATTAAGCTAGAGTCTTCTGCAGGCACAGGGCATTTTTATACTACGACTAAAAATAAGCGTAATACACCTGAGAAAATGAAGGTTAAAAAATTTGATCCTGTTGTTAGAAAACACGTTGAATATAATGAGAAAAAAGTTAAATAAGTTTAATTCTCGTTGATATTTTAAAGCCTTGAAAAAATAAATTTTTTTCAAGGCTTTTTTTTTGCTAATTGCAATAAATAATCCATTAGCTACTGGATAATCATCTCGAATCAGTTAAACTTAAGATAAGGCTGTGAAACAAAGAGGATTTGAATGAAGCCATCGTTGCAACTTAGTATTGGTCAACAACTGACACTTACCCCACAACTTCAGCAAGCAATTCGCTTACTGCAATTATCTACGCTAGATCTTCAACAAGAAATTCAGCAAGCAGTTGAATCAAATCCTATGCTTGAAGTAGCCCCCAATGAAGAAAAAGAAGAATCCTCAGCGGAGATAAAAGTAAATCACGAAGAATTCGGCGATTTTCAATGGTCGCAGCTTTATAATAATACCAGTAAAAAAATAAGTTTTGATGAGCCCGATTTTAATTACGATAATTTGCATTCTACAACGACCAATCTTCAAGACCATTTGCGTTGGCAGCTAGATTTAACCCCCATGAGTGATGTAGATAGAGTTATTGCAACAGCATTAATTGATGCCGTAGATGATGATGGTTTCTTAACCCTAGCTGTTTCTGAACTTTATAGCAGTTTAAATAGTGATAGCTTTCCTCTTGATTTTGAGGAAATTGAAGCTGTTCGTCACCGTTTACAACATTTCGACCCAGTTGGCTGTTGTTCAAGTAATTTAGCAGAGACCTTATTAGTTCAGCTTGAACAATTACCTGCAGATAATGAAGATGTTAATTTAGCTAAACAAATCGTTAAAGATAATATTGAGCTTCTAGGCCAACATAATTATCGACAACTGATGAAAGCCTATCACACCAATGAAATACACTTAGATAGAGCTTTAAAGGCAATCCAGGGCTTAAACCCAAGACCAGGCAGTTTAATTCAGCAAAATATTGTTGAATATATTATTCCTGATATCATTGTGAAAAAGCAAAATGACGGCTGGCAGGCCTATTTAAATCAAAGTACATTACCCCGCTTATCTATTAATAATCAGTACGCCTCACTGATACAGCGAGCAGATAATAGTAGCGATAATCAATTTTTAAAAAATAATTTACAAGAAGCAAGATGGTTTCTAAAAAGCATCCAAAGCCGACAAGAAACACTTTTGAAAGTGGCTGAATGTATTGTGGAATATCAAAAAGGCTTTTTTGAGCATGGTGATGAAGCAATGAAACCGCTTATTTTAAATGATATTGCTGAAGCCTTGGAAATGCATGAATCAACTATTTCAAGAGTCACCACACAAAAATATATGCATACACCACGTGGTGTCTTTGAATTGAAGTATTTTTTCTCAAGCCATGTTGCAACCTCAAGTGGTGGAGAATGTTCATCAACAGCAATAAGAGCAGTTATTAAAAAATTAATTGCTTCCGAAAATCCTAAAAAGCCTTTAAGTGATAGTAAAATTGCAGAACTTATGGCAGAACAAGGAATCCAAGTGGCACGCCGTACCATTGCAAAATATAGAGAATCGCTTTCTATCGCCCCATCTAATATGAGAAAGGCAATAAGAGCTTAAGTTTTGTTTTAGTGTAAAAGAAGGAGAGAAGTATGCAAATTAATTTCACTGGTCGTAACTTTGAGGTCACCCAATCCTTAAAAAGTTACACCGAAGATAAATTTATTAAATTAGAAAGACATTTTGATAAAATTACGTCAATTCATGTCACTCTAGATGTAGAAAAGCTAAGCCAAATTGCTGAAGCAACCATTATGATTGCTAAAGGTGAATTGCATGCTCGTTCTGAGTCTGAAAATATGTATGCCTCTATCGATGATCTTATCGATAAACTTGATAGACAAATCCTAAAACATAAAGAAAAAATTCGTGATCATCATCGAGATGAAAACTAATCTAATATAGAGGTTATCGGTTTAACCGGTAACCTTTTACTATATTAGCCCCACAAAAAGAACAATATTTGATCGAAAGATTATAATTTACTACACTGAAATAATGTAGTTAAGACAATTTTTCTATGAAAAATCAATTTTTTCAACCCAGTTTAAATGACGTGACTGATGAAATACTCTTTTTAATTCCTATACCTGATTTGGTAAGAATGGCTAGTACAACAAAGATACAGGATAGAAGACGTCTTTTTAATATTTTATTTCAACGAAGTAATGAACCTATAGCTCAGCGGTACATTCAATGGTATTTAAGAAAATTTACTCAGAACGCCACTCATTTAATTCCACCTAAAGATATTCTTTTAAAATCACTTGAAGCTTTAAATTTTACCTATATAGAAATGGGAACCAATTTATTAAAGCGTACTCTTTCCCCTGAAGTTCCTTTTTCTGAATTGAAAAAAAGCTTGGAGCATAAAGCACCAATAGAAACTTTACAGGAATTAGCTAGAAAAGCAGATACCTTTAAACAAAGTGAAATTATCGAAATACTTCATTTTATGTTAAAAGAATTACTCAAAGAACCTGAGCCAAACTCTATTTTTCAAAATAAACAAAACATTGTTTTTGATACAATTGATGTACTTCTTAAATATTTATCAGGAACGGAACTTTTAAAATTTAAAGACTATTTTGATGTAGAAAATCTTTTTTCATCGCCAGCATCATCACAAAGGCTAAAAGCAACTGTACTGGCTATTTTTGTAAAAAGAATAGATAAAAATACACCTGAACTTAGCCCCTTAATTGACAAATTATTGGATAATTTTGATATAACTAAAAATAAAAAAGTTGCTTTTTACGTACTCTCCATAATTATGCATCAATTAAATAGCGCGCAAAAAAAATTATTATTAGCTCACCTAATACATATATTAGAAAATAAAAATGATGAATTATTTACACAAGCTTTAACAATTTTGCCTGAATTTGATTTAAATGAAGGAATATACGCTCAAATAAGCAATTTATTTGGTAAATATTTACAAGATTTACAAAGAGAACCAAACAAACAACAAAGACTTGCAAAGACAATTCCGCGTATGCAGAATGCTTCTAATTTTATTTATATTTTATTTGGCTTATTTGAGGCAGAAAACTCTATTGTAAAAATAGAAGCCCTGTTAAGTCTCTTATCTTTACTAGAATCAATAACAAAACAGACAGATAAAGAAATTTTTTTACATAAACTCATTCTATTTTTAACAAACGACGATTTTTATATTAATAAAGAATTAGAAATTAAAATAAAAATAATCTTAGATAATTTACCCTTAACTTTAAACTCAAACTCCTTATTCAATATTTTATCCGAAGAATCTCTCTCAAAACTTTTAAATTCTAGACGCTCTTTTGTTGTTGATTTTGCAATTGGCCATCTATTAAAACATCCCGAAAGGCATAGAGGCTTCATATTAAAAGAATTAGAAAAAAATGAATTCTGGCCACGCGCACTAAGAGCAGAACCCATCATTTTACCTTTAGCAAAAGCCTTACCTCAGGGAGAATTGCAGCTTTGGAGCAGAATAGTTATTGAAAACCAAGAAATATCACCACCATGGCAGATGGGATACTTGCTCGCCTTAGTTGGTGAGCCAAATCAAACTGATGAGAGAAAAAATTTAATTACCCTACTATTAAATGAACTCCATACAGAAAATACTTCCATAGCATTGATGGTGCTTTCGCGCCTGCATTACCACCAACAACTTGATACAGTCCAACAAAAGCAATTATTTAATTTTTTTATCGAAGAACCAAATTATTGGATTGATTTTTGGAAAAATTTACCTTTATTTCCAGACAATTACTTAATTATTGAAAAACAAAAAATTGTTAAATCAATAGTAAGCTATTTAATCAATGCAACTATCAGTACTACAAGCATAAATGCACTAAAAAATAATGAAGCTATTTTTAAGCCAATTCCTTTGCTTGCAGAAAAAGGTCAATTTGCTGAATTATTTCTCGAAAATTTAATAAAAAGTTTATCAGAAACCACTTTGCAACCTTATCAAAATGCACTAGGCCATGTGGTGATTATCGGCAATCTAACTCAGTTAGTTTTATGTTTATTGCTTAAATTTGATAATGAAGATTCAAAAATCGCTATCCTAACATCCATGCTTGATCTGATTAATAATAAGCATCTAGATGTAAAAATTAGGGAGCTATTTATCAATGTGTCTGCATCCTGGGTTGTTCGAATTTTAGAAGAAAGTCATAACCAAGTATTTATAGATAAAATTTTTAATTTAATGGGAAAGCAACAAAACCCGACCGCTGAATTAGCCCGTTTATTAAGGCTAGCACAAGTAATGGAACAAATTGCACCTAAGATAATACAAGATAAAATAAGTCCAAGCCCTTCTTATAACCCTAATTAATTAACCAGTATAAGTATGATATAATAATGGCTATCTTGTTTATTCCTTTGAAGAAAGGATAAACTATATTGTGCTCTTTCAAAAATGACATGAAAGAAATGCATTCATTATTTACTTTGTTTATAAAGATTTCTTATGCACCTAAGCTCTCTTTTTAGTACTGACTGTATTTATATTGACTCTAATTCACAATCTAAAACGGCTGTTTTACTCAAAATAAGTCAAATATTAAGTCAAAATTTACCCTTTCTCGATGCAGAAAGCTTATTTGATGCCTATTGGAAAAGAGAATCACTTGGTTCTACCACCATTGGTCATGGTATCACCATTCCACATATTAGGGTCAAAGGCTTAGTAAAACCTAAAGCTTGTTTACTGAAGCTAGTTAACCCTGTGGATTTTTGCGCTGAAGATAAACAACCTGTCGATCTAGTTATTGGTCTTATTGTTCCCGAAGAAAAACCAGAAGAACACTTAAAACTGTTGGCCGCTATCATTCAACGTTTTCGCATTGCTTCTTTTAGATGTAACTGTAGAAAAGCTAATAATAAAGATTATTTGTATAAATTATTAACAAATGAAGAGCAAGAAGAGGAAGCAGCCTTAAATTTCTGATATAGTAATACAAATTATTTTTCTAAAAAGCTTATGATCACAACCTCAATCACCATTATTAATAAATTGGGCCTACATGCTAGAGCCTCTGCTAAGTTTGTAGCCTTAGCTGCACGCTTTCAAAGTTCATTAGATTTAATAAAAGATAATCAAACAGTCAATGGCAAAAGCATCATGGGCGTCATGATGCTAGCAGCGTCCCAAGGCAGTCAACTCACTTTAAAAATTGATGGGCCAGATGAGACTGAAATGGAAAAAGCGCTTATAGAGCTTATTAACAACCGGTTTGGTGAGGCAGAATAAGTCTTAGCGCCAATAACGCTGACAAATAGGTAGAGAAAGTTGCCTTTCTGAGCATAGCCGAAGAACCTCCCTGGAAAAACACAATTCGCCCTCTGAATCTACCCAGGATTCAACAAAAGCCTTTCAAGAGCTAGGCTTTTTCATTCTTTTTAATAAGAAAAGGAAAAAAATAGGGCCAGATAAAGCGTAAATAATAAAGCCTGAAAATAAAACAATTGGCGGCTCAAGTGCTATTGCAACAAACAAAATAACCATTAATAACAAATATAAAAACGGTACTTTTCCTTTAAAATCCACTTCTTTGAATGAATAATAAGGAATATTCGATACCATTAAAACGGCTAAAATCACAGCAATAATAGCTGAAAAAATTGAAATTAAATAACCACTTAATTGATTTTGCTGACAAAACCAAACCATAGAGGCCATTACTGCCGCAGCAGGCGGGCAAGGCAAGCCTTGAAAATAACGCTTATCTGCCGTTTCTACCTTAGTATTAAAACGAGCTAATCTTATTGCGACAGCCGCGGTATAAACGAAGGAAATTAACCAGCCTACTTTGCCTAATCCTTGTAAAGCCCAGCTATAAACTAATAAAGCAGGGGCTACGACAAAGGTAACCATATCGGATAGGCTATCATATTCAGCACCAAAGGCTGTTTGCGTATTGGTTAATCTAGCAATTCGACCATCTAAACCATCGGCAATCATACCAATAAAAATAGCAATTGCCGCAACTTCGTATCGCGCATTTAACAAAGAAACAATCGAATAAAAAGCTGTAAATAGACTTGCTGTTGTAAATAAATTTGGTAATAAATAAATACCAGAATGACTTTCTTTTTGACTCACGCTAATCTCATATCATTAACAAAACCGACATGCTAGCATAATAAGCAATATGACTGCTATTACTTCGTTGTTTTAAGAGTATAATGCTATAATAGCCATATTGCTTTTTTATTTATATTTAAGATGTCGAAGTTGAAAGACAAAAAAATTGTTATTGAAGGTGTAACCCCGCAG
>JAIUOG010000118.1 GCA_020161725.1 Pseudomonadota bacterium | reverse complement strand
CTCAAAGCACTCATCAATCAAGCGCCCACACAGTTTGTCTATCCATTTTCTTAATCAGCAGAGCCTCAAGCTCAGAACGCACATTCTACTCATCCTGCGCTCCTTGTCAAATACTTTTTTTAAAAAAGTTAAATTATTTTTGAAAACACCCTCTCTCTACCCTTTTTGTAATCTATTTATATAGATGTTCCTTCTTAGTTATTAATAATTAGTTATTAATAATAAGTACCTTAGCTATTCTTCTTTTTCCCACCTGGATAATATAAGCTGTATCTTGAGCTTCTATCATAATAGAAGAATCACTTATAGATTGGCTGTTAATCTTTACAGCCCCTTGGCTTATCATTCTTATTGCTTCGGATGTACTTTTGGTTAAATCAAGAGCCTTTAGAAGTTGTGTAATTTGTATGGCTTTATCACAACTAATTTTCTGCTCAACTAAATCGTCTGGAATCTGCCCTTTTTGAAAACGCTCGATGAAAGCAATGTGGGCTTTATCTGCTTCAGCTTGATCATGGAAACGAGCAACAATTTCTTTAGCTAAATCAATTTTAACATCTCTTGGATTAAAACCTTCTTCCACTGCCTTTTTAATAAGGGTAATTTCACTTCCAGTTTTAAAACTGAGTAAATCTAAATAACGCCACATCAGTTCATCTGATATGGACATGATTTTGCCGAACATTAATTCAGGTGCTTCATTGATACCTATATAATTGTCTAAGGATTTAGACATTTTCTTAACACCATCTAAACCTTCTATTAAGGGGGTCATCATCACCACTTGTTGCTCTTGGCCAAAATGTTTTTGTAATTCACGCCCCATTAATAAATTAAATTTTTGATCAGTTCCGCCCAATTCCACATCGGCTTTCAATGCAACTGAATCGTAACCTTGTACTAAGGGATATAGAAATTCATGGATGGCAATTGGCTGGCCGGAATTATAACGTTTGCTAAAATCATCTCGTTCTAACATACGAGCGACTGTCGAAGTAGAAGCTAAGCGAATCAGGCCTGCTGCATCCATGTCACTCATCCAAGTTGAGTTGAAAGCTACTGTTGTTTTTTCTTTATCTAAAATTTTAAATACTTGTTCTTGATAGGTTGCTGCATTAGCTTGTACTTCTTCTTTAGAAAGAGGCATACGAGTGACGTTTTTACCAGTTGGGTCACCAATCATGGCGGTAAAATCCCCAATTAAGAAAATAACCTTATGACCATATTGCTGGAATTGCCTCAATTTATTTAATAGTACTGTATGGCCTAAATGAATATCAGGTGCCGTTGGATCAAAACCGGCCTTAATAATTAACGGCTCTGATTTTAATAATTTTTTTTCCAATCCTTGGTCAGGAAGTATTTCTTCACAACCACGTTTTAACTCATCACAAATCGATAATTCATTCAACATAACAAAAAAACCTTACTTTTAATGATTGACCAAACTTCTCACAGCGGGTATCTTAGCCCGGTTATTTTATTCTCGCTAGAGGGTAAATTTAAGGATAGATTAATGGAAGCTTCAAAACCTTCTTAGTGGTAATGGCAAATTAAGGTTATTTATTCAAATGGTTGAATGAGTTACAGTACCTTAACTAGATGTCAAAACCAGAAGATGACTGTACAATTTACTTTAATATTTTGTGATCTGCCAGCAATTCGCTAGAATATGCACCTTATTTAAATAAAGCAGAATCCAAAAACTCATCCAGGATGACAGTAGTAAAGGCGGAACATGGCTCAAAAAACCAATGTCTCATTAGAAAACTCAACTAAGCCAACTCGGCTTTTTGCCCTGCTTGCATTTGGGGTTGCCTTTGCTTTGCCTTTTATTTTAGTCAAAACTTTTTCACATCACCCTAAAGCAGTCTATCAGCCGGAACAATCTGAAACGAATATAATATCAGCTTCTAACGATATAACAGCGGTAATAACGCCTGTTAAAACAGAGTCAGTTAAGGTTCCAACAAAACCTTTACCCATCGTAAAATTAGCCACAACGACTGAAAATAAAGACAAAACAAATGACGACTTAAAAAACACCCCGAAAACGGTTGCGGAGAAAGAAACAACTAATGAAACTAAGGCTAAAGAAGTTTTAAAACCTAAATTACCCCCAATTCCAACTCCCATAGTTGTAAAATCAAAAACAGCAATTGATAAAAAATCAAACCAGGCAAGCCTGGGGAAAGATTGGCAATTAGTTAAAATACGCCGCGGTGATACGATGGCAGTTATTTTTAAACGGCTCGGTTTAAGTGCTCAAACCCTACATAATATTATGCGTGATAAAACCCATGCAAAAATTTTAACTCGCTTGAAATTGGATGAGCAAATACAGTTTTTAATTAAAAATAAAACCTTAGAAAAAATGGTTATACCTTATTCAAGCATCCAAACACTTGAAATTTACCGTGATGGTGCTCGTTATAAAAGCAAAACCAATTCACAGAAAACAGATAGCCATAACCGTTTCGTTAGTGCGACTGTCAGAGGCTCACTTTTAAATACAGCACACCGACATAATATTCACCCTAAACTAATTCAGCAAATGACAGAAATTCTGTCTTCAGATATTAACTTTGCTAAAGAAGTTCGTGGTGGCGACCAATTTTCTATGATTTATAACGCACTCTATATTGGTAATAAACAAGTTGGGACTGGTGATATCATAGCCGTTAGCTATAGAAAAGGCAGCAATACTTTTCAGGCTGTTCGCCATACAAATCGCCAAGGTAGAACAGATTATTATAACCCTCAAGGCTCTAGCCTTAAAAAAGCTTTTAATCGTTACCCAATACGTTTTAGCCATATAAGCTCTACTTTCAGTCTTTCAAGATATCATCCTATCTTACATTATCGTAGACCGCATAAAGGTGTGGATTTAGCAGCACCTATTGGCACGCCTATTCTTGCAACAGGTGATGGCCGTATTGAAATTATTGGTAGACAAAGTGGTTATGGTAATATGATTAAAATCAAACATAACAACAATTTTAGTTCTATCTATGGGCATATGTTGCGTTTCCAAAAAGGGATCTCTAAAGGGACTTATGTGAAGCGTGGGCAAGTAATTGGTTATGTAGGGCAAACTGGTTTAGCTTCAGGGCCTCACTGTCACTATGAATTTCACGTTAATAGACAGCCTCGAAACCCAACTACAGTATCTCTGCCACGCGGAGACGCTGTGCCTTCACGTGAATTAGCTCGGTTTAAAGCGAATTCTCATACACTTCTTGCTCAATTAAAGCTTTTTGAAAATGGCCGTTTGCCTAACGCGAATAGAATTGGCTAAGCGTAATAGGCCGCGTCCGCTGTTGGAAGTAGTACAAACGGACAGATTTAAGTACAGATTTAATCGCAAGACGTGCCAAATATGGTCGTTTCATAAATAGGGCTGATCTCTTACAGCTAAGCAAATAAATAGCGGCATATAACAACACTGGCAATAACGCCAGCAATATCCGCCAATAATCCTGCAGGAATTGCATGTCTTGTTTGCTTTATCCCTACCGCACCGAAATAAACTGCTACAACATAAAAGGTAGTTTCAGTACTACCCATCATAGTGGCTGCCGTTTTTGCAATTAAAGAATTACCACCATATTCATGGATAAGTTCAGCCATAATTCCTATTGATGCGCTACCTGAAACAGGGCGAATTAGCGCTAGAGGTAAAAGCTCTGAGGGCATACCAATTGCATTTAAAATAGGCGCTAATAATTGCTTTAAAAGTTCGAAAAAACCAGAAGCTCTCAACATCCCAATAGCAACTATCATCGCTAAAAGATAAGGTAAAATGCTTAAGCTAGTATCAAAGCCTGTTTTTGCACCATTAATAAAAGAATCAAAAACATTTATTTTTTTTAACATGGCATAAAAGGGAATGCCTACAATAAAAAATAAAAAAATAAAATTAGAAATTAGATTGGCATATTCCATTTTTTAACCTTTAATCTGAAAAACTGGCAATTTAGCTAGTTGCTTTACAGCTATAATTGCTACCGTCGTTGAAATAATCGTGGCAACCAAAGCGCTGAAAATAACTGAACTTGGATGAATGCTGCCATTTGCAGCAAGGAATGCGATAGCTGTTGCAGGGATAATTTGTACACTCGAGGTATTTATAGCTAAAAAGGTACACATAGCATTGGTAGCGACACCCGCTTTAGGGTTTAGCTTTTCCAGTTCCTTCATAGCTTGTATACCAAAAGGGGTAGCAGCATTTGCAAGTCCTAGCATATTAGCAGCTATATTCATCACCATCGCCCCCATAGCAGGATGATCAGTAGGAACATCAGGGAATAAAGGTCGCATTATTGGTTTTAATGCCTTTGCTAAACGTTGTATTAAACCAGAATCCGAGGCAATTTTCATGATTCCTAACCAGAGACACATAATTCCTGTAAGACCAAGTGCAATTTCAAAACCTAATTTAGCGGAGTCAGTCACTGCATGCACTACCTGTTCTATTCTTCCCTGAATAATCCCTGTAATCACAGAAAGAAAGATCATACCCAACCATATTGCATTAAGCATTGTTCACACCTCAACTAACAGGTTAAAATTAGGCAATTTTTCGGTACAATACTGCCAATTTATACAAAAAATCTTAACTAGGATAAAGCGATGAATAACTTTTCCCAGCAACAAAAAAAACTTCTAGCAGGTTTATTCCTTATTTCTTGCTTACCCTTTGCCTCATCAAAAGCAGCCACTCATCCACAACAAGAACAAGCCGATGTGGTCATTAACCAACTATACCATAGCCTCAATAAGTTACCTAAATCAGATATGTCAGCTAGAATGGATATTATTTCCGCGAAATTTATTGGGAAAAAATACCGCCTAGGTGCTCTAGGCGAAGGAATTGATGCACATTATGATCAAAGACCTCAATATCGTGCTGATGCTTTTGACTGTGATACCTATGTCACAACCGTCCTTGCTTTAGCTCTAGCCGATAATACCAATGGTTTTAAGCAATGCTTGAGGAAAGTCCGTTATAAAGATGGAAAAGTAAGCTTTCTAAAACGTAACCATTTTATGTCCTTAGATTGGAACCCTAATAACCAAAAACAGGGGTTTATTAAAGACATTACCATGAATATAAAAAATAAAGATAATCAACCTGTGGCTGAAATGGCAGAGGCCATTATTGATAAGCCATCCTGGTATAATCATTTTCAAGAAGATGATATTCGCCTCATTTCTGCAAACCCACAAATCCAAAAAATAAGATTATCTGAATTGAAACAAAGAGGAATGCAACTAGAAAAAACATTAGCAAAAATTCCTTATATTCCTTTAACAGCCCTATTTAATGCAAAAGGTGAAGCGAACAAAGCGCTCTTTGCGCAAATACCGAATGCATCCATTATCGAAATTGTTCGCCCAAACTGGGATTTACAAAATAAAATTGGCACTCATCTTAATGTTTCTCATTTAGGCTTTGCCTTTCGGAAAAATAATAAACTCTATTTTAGACAAGCCTCTTCAGAATATAACCAAGTTGTGGAAGTACCCTTGGAAGATTATCTACGTAAATGTATGGAAAGTCCCACTATTAAGGGTATTAATGTCGAAATAATCTTACCGAAAAAACCATTGCAGGAAGGTTGTGTAGTTTAATCCCCCCCTCTCCCGCCCTTTGAGCCCCCTCTCCCACAAGGGAAGAGGGATCTCTCCTTCCTACGATAACTCCTTTTTCAAGAATAAGGGAGGATGAAAAAATGATTTATTCAACAATGCGCGCCTACGCCCCGCGATTTATTTGCGGGGTCTAGAGAACTCACTAAATAATACAATAAGCCCCAATAGCAATGGTTCTATTATAAGGCAGCTTATAAAATTCGATGTTTAAGTTGGCAGAATAGTTACGCATAAGAAAGGCAAATAATCTTTCTTGCCAATAAAATGGCAGTGTCTTTTTCTCCTTGGATGCAAGAATATTAGGAACCTCAACTAAGTAAGTTGCGGCCTCAACATGCACTTCAAAAGGTAATAACTTTAATTCATTTGCCTTCGATAAGGCTTTCGGAACCGAAATATTATCCATAAAACCATAATGCAAAGTCAGTTCACAGACCTTTTCATCTAAGGGCTTAACCTCAAAACAGTGCTGTGGCTTAATAAAAGGAACGTTTTCTACGATATAATTTACTATCAAAATATTTTCAGGTACTGCATGACTTAGTTTTAAAAAATGCAAGAAACTACCACCGCTTTTGTCATAAATATCAGTAATAAAAATGGCTGTTACATGCGGTAATTTATTTAAGGACTTATAATGTAATTGCTTAAGAACTTTGGTAATACTCTCCTTTTGCATATAAAAATTATTCTTTAGATACCTTAAACCTAAACTCCAAGTATACATGATAAAACCAACGATTAAGGCAAAGCAGACTGGAACAAAACCACCTGTTAAAAATTTATGTGAATTGGCTGCTAAGAAAGAAAAATCAATAAGCCAAAACAGACTAAAGATGGAGAGCACCTTAAACCACCCCCAACCCCACACCTGTTTTGCCGCATACGCTACCATTGTGGTTACCAATAACATATCTAAGTTCACAGCTATTCCATACGCATGAGCCATGGCACTCGAATTTTTAAACGCAAAAATTAGAAAAATGGTTCCCACAAATAAAAGGAAATTCATTTGAGGAATAAAAATTTGACCTACCCTTTCTTTCGAGGTTTGGATAATAGTAATTCTAGGACAAAGGCCTAATAGAATAGCCTGCTTTGTTAATGAGAAAGTGGCTGAAATTACCGCCTGAGAAGCAATAACGGTAGCAATCGTTGCCATAATCAGTAAAGGAATAGAAAACCAATCTGCTGCCAACATATAAAAAGGATTTTCAATCGCTTCAGGATGAAGTAATAAGTTAGCGCCTTGTCCGAAATAATTTAATATTAAACTAGGTAAGGCTACAGTAAACCAGCTAAATCGAATAGGATTTTTGCCAAAATGACCAATATCTGCATAAAGCGCCTCTCCTCCTGTAACTACTAGAAAAACGCCCCCTAAAACAAAGAACCCATGCATCCCATGATTTACCATAAAAAA
>JAIUOG010000117.1 GCA_020161725.1 Pseudomonadota bacterium | reverse complement strand
TTATAACCTATCTCGTTTTTCTCCTATTACTCATACAGCTCTCGCTTTTTATAATGAAAAAGAAAATAAATGGTTAATATTAGGAAGACAAAGTCTTTCTTATAATAAAGTTTCCTTTTATAAATCCTCAAGCGATTCTTTTTTTTCCTTATTTTCTACTAAGGTAGATAATGAAAATAATTATGATTTTTTTGCTGAATCACCTTTTAAAGTGAGCCTATCGACAGTGGAGTTAACGGGTAAAGAAATTATGGAAATTATTAAGAAGACAAATAAAGAAATTTGTAAGCAATTTTTAACCTTCTATAATTCAAACTGTAACTCAGCTAGCGTTTATATGTTGGCAGAAATTATTAAACTTTTACATTCAAATAATGGAAAAAAGGAGCAAGCCGATATTGATATTTCAATGCTTTATGAGGTATTAAAAGAAGCAGCAACTCAAAATTTTGCTTTGGGTATAGCAAATAATTATTTAGTAAGAAAAGCAATTGAAGAGGTACATCAGATCCTTCAAGCAAGGGTGCTTTTTGAAACACCAGAGGAAAAGCATTCTTCCTATCTACATGGCATATACTAGGGCTTGTCCTCATTCCATTAAGTGGCTGCAAAAGCAACTAATTGAGTGCAAAAATGGCTTTGAATTCGTTTAATTCAAACCCAACCTCAGGGTGCTGCGATAGGCTATACTTATAGTCCACCCTGAATTAGCATGCTTTTTCAGCTTAAGGGACTAAACCATGACTTTAAAACATTATCATGACAAAAGGGATTTTTCTAAAACGCATGAGCCGAAGGGGAAAATAGCTCAAAGTAAACACCATCTTTATATCATTCAAAAACATGCTGCTTCACATCTCCATTATGATTTTCGCCTCGAACTAAATGGCGTTTTAAAAAGCTGGGCAGTACCTAAAGGACCATCTTTAGATCCTGATGTCAAACGACTAGCAATGCATGTTGAAGATCATCCGCTTGCATATGGTAATTTTGAGGGCACCATTCCTAAAGGCCAATATGGTGGAGGTACTGTTATGTTATGGGATAAAGGAATATGGAAACCCTTAGATGAAAATCCAGAAAAAGCCTATCAAAAAGGGCATTTACGTATGGAATTAGAGGCTGAAAAACTAAAAGGGCGCTGGGATTTAATCCGTTTTAAAGATGAAAAACATTGGTTTCTCATTAAATATCAAGATGGTTTTGCTAAATCTGAAGATGATTTTGATATCACTAAGCTTGATAGAAGTGTGAAATCAAATCGTACTATGGATGAAATTGCTGAGAATTATGATTATATTTGGTCAAGAGATGGGCAGAAAAAAGCTAAAAAGAAATCACCATCGCATATTGTTTTACCTGCTAATTTAAAAGAAACTGCTTTTCCTTCTTTTATTAAACCTGAACTTGCCACACTCGTTGATAAAGTACCTCAAGGTGAAAATTGGTTACACGAAGTTAAATTAGATGGCTATCGTATTTTGGCCTTTAAAAAAGGCAAGGAAATCAGTTTAAAATCAAGGAACAACAAAGATTGGACAGATGATTTGCAGCTTATCCATGAAAAATTAAAAGAGCTTCCCATTAACCAAGTTATTTTGGATGGCGAAGTTGTTGTTTTAGATGAGCAAGGCAAATCCAGTTTTCAGATTTTACAAAACTCAATTAAGGCTCATAAAAAAAATGTGTCTTTACTCTATTATGTCTTTGATATTCTTTATTTTGATAAATATAGCCTTATGCATTTATCTTTAATTGAGAGAAAGGCTATTTTGAAATCATTATTGATGAATGCACCGCCTGATATTCGTTATAACGATCATTTTCTGGGCAATGGTGGCGAGATTTACAAACAATCCTGTAATTTAGCTCTTGAAGGCATCGTTTCCAAAGAAATAAATAGCACTTATGTAACAAAGCGTAGTAAAGACTGGTTAAAAATAAAATGCTTAAAAAGGCAGGAGTTTGTGATTGGTGGTTATTCACCACCTCAAGGAACCCGCACTGGTTTTGGCTCCTTATATTTAGGCGTTTTTAATGATGAGGGCGGACTTATCTATACAGGTAATGTTGGAACTGGTTTTACTGAGTTATCCTTAAAAGAAATTTTTGAAAAAATGCAAAAACTAACTAGTGCTACCAACCCTTTTAAGAGCAAACCACCTAAATCAAAAACAGCCACTTGGTTAAAACCTGTTTTAGTTGCTGAAGTTGAATTCACCGAATGGACTGAGGATGGTCATTTAAGACATCCTGCTTTTAAGGGGTTACGTATGGATAAAAAAGCCAAAGCAATACATAAAGAAATAGAAACTCCTTTATCTGAAATAAAGCCATCTAAAAAAAACAACAAAGCTAAATCAGCCATCGTGCTCACCCATCCTGATAAAATTTTATATTCCGAAGATAAAATTACTAAACAAGATTTACTCAATTATTATGAGTTGGTTGCAGATAGAATGCTCCCATTTATTAAATTAAGGCCTTTAACGCTGTTAAGATGCCCAAACCAATATACAAAATGCTTTTATCAACGACATTTTAATCAAGGCACTCCTAAAACTTTATATCCTATGAAAGAGAGCGAAAATCCAGAAGAACAATATCTTTATTTAAAGGATAAAGAAGGTCTCTTTTCTTTAGTGCAAATGGGGGTTTTGGAAATTCATCCCTGGGGTTCAACGATTAATGATTTGGATTATCCCGATGTTATTATTATCGATTTAGACCCTGCTCCTGATATTGCTTGGAAGCAAGTTGTAGCTGCAGCGATTGAAATAAAAGAAATTTTACTCAAACAGTTAAAACTTAAATCTTTTGTCAAATCGACAGGAGGTAAAGGCTTACACGTTGTTATTCCTATTAGACCTGAGTACGATTGGGAGACAGTAAAAGAATTTACACATACCTTTGTGCAATATTTAGAAAAAATAAATCCTAAAAACTATATCTCAAAAATGACAAAGGCAAAGCGAACTGGAAAAATCTTTGTCGATTATTTAAGAAACCAGCGAACAGCAACAGCCATCGCTGTTTATTCAACCCGGGCAAGATTACATGCCCCTGTTTCCGTACCCTTAGCTTGGGAGGAATTAGGTAGTAAAATTGAAAATAATTCCTATACGCTTAAATCCTTGCCAAAGCGCTTAGAAAAATTAGCTGAAGATCCTTGGAAAAATTATTGGGAAGTGAAACAATCTTTACCTTTAGATGAATTGGATAATTAATGTATATTTATTCCCAGTATTAATAATTATCCGCCCACTTAATTATGCTCAATTTTTGGTTTTGCAAAAAGGAGCAGTTGAAAGGCTAAAATTAAAGGCCCATGTTTAAACAAGAGCCTCGATAGATAATATCAATTTTTATTAGTCCCCAGGGCCTCTTGGACTTGGCATTAAACTCTGTATAAATTCTTCTTCCGTTTCGGCAGGAATGCCTTTTTCGATTAAAAATTTTTTAAAATCGGAAAGTTTGCTGAAAACTTCGTCTATTTGTTCCTTATTTATTTTTCCAAGAATGCTGACAGAAACTGAATCTTGCTTAGCAAAACGTTCCCCCACTCTAAAAGCACTCTCCAGCGCTTCAGAGGAAGTGCACTTTAATCCCTTGTTTTTTTCTTTCACTATCGCATTATTTATATCGCCAATATCATTTTTTCTATGAAAACGGGGTGAATTATCAAAACCTTTAATAGTAACTGTAACATCAACGACCTTAGGTTTAGGCGGTATAGTTGTAGTAAATGTAGTTAAGGGCATTCCATTATCCTTATTAAATTGAATTAATTATCATAAAGGACAGCTTAATAATTTTCATCTATTTTGAGAGAAAATTAATGAGCTATTTTATTGATTTAAATTTTCTAGCATATTAGGCTTTGCAATTATTTTTGAAAAGGTACTATCTGTGCAAATTTGGATTGATGGTGATGCTTGTCCTAATAAAATTAAAGAAATTCTTTTTCGTGCTGCCATAAGAACAAAAATACCGCTAGTTATTGTTGCAAATCATTTTTTATCTATTCCACCTTCTCCTTTTATCAAAAGATTACAAGTTGAATTTGGCTTTGATGCTGCAGATAAGAAAATTGCCGAAAATATCAAAGAAAATGATTTAGTTATTACTGCTGATATTCCTTTGGCCGCTGAAGTAATTGCCAAAAAGGCAATTGCTTTAAACCCGCGGGGTGAATTGTATTCTCCACAAAACATGAAGCAAATTCTTTCCATGCGAAACTTTAATGAATCCTTGCGTGAGAATAGGTTGATTAGTGGAGGACAGGCCAAATTAAGCCAAACCGAGATTCGTAATTTCTCTAATAATCTAGATAAAATTCTTGCAAAAGCTAAATTCTAATTTTTATTATTTTTTCAGTTGCGATCAAGATCCTTAGCAAAGCATAGCCTGGGTACAGGTATGAAAGACCGCAACCCGGGTTGTTCACTGACAAATCTAGCATTGCTAAGGATTAATATTTATTAACCTAAACCAAACTGTTAGTATCCAAGCTTTTATATAAGCAGGATGCGAGTTATGACAGATTCATCCATTAGTGTTTATTTTAATCCCAATGATTTTGAAAATTCTAAACGGGTATATGGTAGAACCAGTGCGAATAATAGTCTTTTAAAGGCGATAGTACAGTATAGTAAGCGCTCAAATATATCGCTCTATGTTGAGAAATCTCAATTTTTTGATGACTTCAAAAATACCTATATTGAACAGTTGGAATCCTCAAAAAAAACCTTTAAACCAATTAATTGCGGTGATATACCAGGCTTATGCCAAACTGGTTTATATGTGCATACTGATCCAATACTTAGTGAAATGAGTTGGGCACGAAGTTTTATGGGGGCTTCTTCTTTTAGTCTCTGTGGTTTAATTCATACCTTATCCAATAAAGTCATTACTGAAGAAATAGCTAAATTAATTTTGGCACCTATACATGAATGGGATGCTTTAGTTTGCACTTCAACGGCTGCTAAAAAAGTAATAGAAAATTTATTTAGTCAGTGGTTTGATTATTTGAATCCTAATTATAGGCAGCCGTCATCACTAAAATTGCAATTGCCTGTAATTCCTCTAGGCATTAACCCTGAAGAGTTTGTTGCAAATGAAGACAGAGATTTAAATCGGAGACAATTTCGTGAGCGTTTTAATATTGCTGAAAATGATTTCGTAGTCTTGTATTTTGGCCGATTATTTTTTTATGAAAAAGCACACCCAATTCCAGCGTACCTTGCATTAGAAGAAATAGCTAAACGCAGTTCCGGTAAAAACCGAGTTCACTTTATCCAAGCAGGGTGGTTTGATAATGAAAAAGATTTACCTCATTATGAGGAGGCTGCAAAGTTATTTTGCCCCTCAGTCAATGTAATTTTTATTAATGATATTGATACGGAATCTAAGAAAAAAGCAATCTGGCCTGGAGTAGATGTATTTCTTTCCTTATCGGATAATATTCAAGAAAGTTTTGGTATAACTATTTTAGAGGCAATGGCTAATAAGTTACCTGTAGTAGTTTCTGATTGGGATGGTTATAAAGATACAGTACGACAAGGTATCGATGGCTTTCGCATTCCAACGCTATTACCTCCTGCTGGTTGTGGTGTAGATCTGAGTTTGGGTTATTTAACGAAGTCTATTAATTACCAAACCTATAGTGCTCTTAATTCGCAAATGACCGCTATCGATATTGCGAGTTGTATTGATGCGCTTTGGCAACTTTATCAATCGCCAGAGCTACGACAGCAAATGGGACAAGCTGGCGTCCAACGAGTATATGACAATTATCATTGGTTAAAAGTCATGGAACTTTATGATGCCTTGTGGAATGAACTTGCTGAAAGAAGAAAAAAAGCAGATATAAACGGGCAAAAACCATTAACTTTTCCTCCAATGGCTCCTGATCCCTTGCTTAGTTTTTCTAGTTATGCTTCCAATACTTTAGATGCAAAGACGCTTTTAAATATAGGGACAACGCCTTTAAATCAGCTAGCTTTGCTAGATGCTAATTATCTTGGCGGTTTTGGAAAAGAACAAAGATTGGCTATGCCATTTTTAGAAAATATAATACAGCAGATTATGAAAGGTAAAAAAACAGTACAACAACTTGTAGAATTAGCTCAAGCTATTGATAGTAGCCTTCAAAGCGGGGTGATAGTTAGATCAATTAGTTATCTAATAAAATATAACTTTGTTAGATTAGATTAGGGCGTGTCCTCATTTCATTAAGTGGCTTAAAAAGCGACTAATTGGCGCAAAAATGGCTTTGAATTTGTTAAATAGAACGAGGACACACCCTAAGATTTCGCCTAAGCCAAACTTATTGGCTTAGGCGAAATTTTTATAGAATATTCGCTGTCGTTCCTGCAGCACCAGGGTTACCTGAGCCTCCTGGAGTACCACCTGTGCCTGGTGTTCCACCACTACCCCCAGCTCCCAAAGAACCGCCAGCACCAGCAGTTAAAGATTCACTAAAGGTCACATTCGTTGGTGTGGTTCCACCAGATTGAATACCATAAGCACCACCGCCTCCAGCGCCATTACCCCCATTTCCGCCATTTCCAGCAGCACCTGAGCTGAAGTTACCACCACCAGTACCACCAGTACCACCAGTACCACCAGCTCCTCCAGTAAAGGAGCCGCTAATGGTTGCTGAGTTTAAGGAAAGAGACGATATTGTGTTAAAAATAAGCCCAGAGGCGGTTCCGCCACTACCCGCATTGCCACCAACACCTCCAGTACCTGCTGCGGCTGTGCCAAATTGATTTCCTCCATTTCCGCCTAAGCCACCCATTCCTCCAGCACCAGCTGTAAAGGATGCATTTAAATTAACTGAGCTTAATGATAAGGAAGTAATATTGTTAAAGCTACTTCCTGTTGACGAACCACCATCACCACCATTGCCGCCAATACCCCCATTACCTGCATTAAAGAGGCTAGAACCAGTGCCACCACCATTGCCACCTATTCCACCTTGTGCACCAGAGCCCGCATTAAAAGCCCCATTAAAGTTAATTGAGTTTAGTGATAAAGAAGCAATATTATTTAAGCTAAGTCCAGTTGCATTACCTCCACTACCGCCATTTCCACCTGGGATTGTTGATACGGCTTGGTAACCACTAATACCCCCAGCTCCGCCGGCTTGACCATTACCTGCATTCAAGCCGGAAATAGTTAATTGAGCTAAATTGACTTGTGTGCTTCCATCAATTGATAAGGCTATGGCATCGCCCCCAGAGCCGCCATTTCCACCAATACCACCATTGGCAGTATTTCCTCCGTTATTTCCACCAAAACCGCCGAGACCACCACTACCACCGTTAATATTAGAAATATTAACGTCGCT
>JAIUOG010000116.1 GCA_020161725.1 Pseudomonadota bacterium | reverse complement strand
CAAATATTTTTTCAAAATAGCTATGAAAAATAGATTCGTGCACGGCGAATCTATCTGAACAAACATTGTGACTTATAAGAAATAGATTCACGCCTGTGCATTGAATGAGCCTGTAATTTTTTTAAACAATATTGAAACAAGCAATCCCTCTTTCCCTTGTGGGAGAGGGATTTGTCTGCCACTTTGTCATATTGTGTTTAAAAGAATGCCAGAGGATCACTCGGCGTCTTCGGGGGAATGACATAAAAAAGTATATTTAAAATCCAACCCTACACCAAGAAAGCGAAAGCCTACTGATACTAAAATAGATTTTCTTCTGAACCCTGAGGTATTGGATCTTCATTTTCAATGATTTCTTCCTCGGAATTAGAGGGCGAAGTAGGATAAGCTTCTTCTACTTCGGCTCCTTCCTTAAGACTACTCATTTCTGTGAGATTGATTGTTTCATTTTCCTCTACTTGGCTATCTTCATTAGATGGAATATCTTGCTCTTTAAAATATTCAACAATCGCGTTGTTTTGATTATTTTTTGCCAATAAACCAGTTGTAGGATCAATTCGTACAGCAACTACATTTTGTGGCTGCTTCATTTCTTGTTCTGACGTGTTTGCCAGAGCGGTTTTCATAAAGTTTATCCATAAAGGTAGGGCTAAACCGGCAGCATATTCATGTAAGGATTGAGGATTATCAAAACCCACCCAAGTCGTGGCAACGATATTGGAATTGTAGCCTGCAAACCAAGCATCGACTTGATCATTAGTGGTTCCTGTTTTTCCCGCTAAATCTTTGCGATTTAATGAAAGCGCAGCTCTTGCTGTACCTTGCTGTATAACGCCTTTTAAAGCTGAGTTCATTAAAAAGGCAATATCTTCTGGAATCACTCTCGGTGCAATTGTTGAAGGATCAACCTTATCAGAGCAAGGGTTACAGACTGTCACAGGCTTTGCTTTTAATAAAACTTTGCCATCATTATCAGTAATATGATCGATAATATAAGGCTCAACTTTAAAACCACCATTAGCAAAAACAGCATAAGCTGTTGTTAAATCCATAGGGCTCACTGATAAGCTTCCTAAAGCTAAAGATAGCGCTTTAGGTAAGCTTTGCTTACGAAAACCAAACTGGCTGATAAAATCAATCGCATAATCAAAGCCGATATCATCAAGAACTCGAATTGAAACCAAATTTCTTGAATGAACTAATGCATCTTTAAGACGGGTAGGGCCATTGAAAGTATTATTCACATTATGAGGTCGCCATAAATTAGCTTGGCTGGGGTCATCAACTACAATGGGTGCATCATTAACTAAAGTTGCTAGGGTATAGCCCTTATTAAGTGCGGCTGCATAAACAAAAGGCTTAAAGCTTGAACCTGGCTGTCTTTCCGATTGAGTTGCTCGGTTAAATTTAGATTTTTGGAAATTAAACCCACCTACTAAAGCTTCTAAAGCCCCGTCTTTAGGATTAAGCGCAACTAAGGCAGCTTCAACCTGGGGAACTTGGCTTAAGATCCATAGGTCTTTATCATTATGGATAACATAAACAATATCACCGGTTTTAATAACTTGTTTCGCAAGGCTCGGTGCTTTTCCCATCCAACCATGCTTTAAAGCAGGTCTAGCCCAGCTTAAACCCTCCCAGGGAATCGTAAACTTAAAACCATGTCTATTAGCTGCTGTGGCTTCTTTGGCACTGACAGAAAGGATAATAGCAGGTTCTAAAATATCAATAATTGGATATTGGGATAGTATTTTATGTAGAGAATCAGGTGATGATTTTTCATCGATGCCTTTAATATTGGCAACAGGACCGCGATAACCGTGGCGTTTGTCATAAGAAAGCAAGCCTTGGGTGATAACATCATTTGCAGCACGCTGTAAAGGCCCTTTAATTGTGGTGTAAACCTTATAACCCTTCGTATAGGCTTTTTCACCGAAATGGTCGAATAAAGATTGTCGAATCATTTCAGCAACATAGGGGGCTTCAACTTGAATATTCGTGCTGTGATATTTTGCCGTAATAGGCTGACTCACGGCTTCTTGGTACTCTTCCCTAGTAATAAATTTTTCCTCTAAAAGGCGTTCAAGTACATGATCACGTCTTTTTTTAGCGGCAAGTGGATTTGCAATGGGATTTTGTGTAGATGGTGCTTGGGGTAAACCTGCAATCATTGCCATTTCGGCAAGATTAAGTTCTTTTAAGGTTTTGCCGTAATAGACCATAGCAGCAGCTCCCACACCATAAGCGCGGTTGCCTAAATAGATTTTATTAAGATAAAGCTCTAGAATTTTTTCTTTACTAAGTTCTCTATCTATTTTGATGGCTAAAAGAATTTCATTAAATTTACGTAGAAAGGTCTTTTTTCGGCTTAAAAAGAAGTTACGGGCAACCTGCATGGTAATAGTACTACCGCCTTGCGATTTTGTTCCCGTTTTAAGCATGCGTAAGGTAGCTCGTCCTAAGCCCATAATATCAACACCAGGATGCTCAAAGAAGCGTTGATCTTCGGTGGCTAACAATGCTTTTACCAGCATAGGCGGAATTTGATCGTAAGTAGCTGGAATACGTCTTTTTTCCCCATATTCCTGAATTAACAAGCCATCTTCTGTATAAATGCGTAGAGGAACTTGTAAATGCACAGTTTTTAATGAATCGACACTGGGCAATTGGCTTTGTAGGTATAAGTATAAAAGACTACCACATACGAGAAAAAGGAAAAAAAGACTAATTAAAGCCGAGATACCTTTACGCCAGATATATGCTGGTTTTTTCATGGGTTTTATTCTTTATTTAAATAAGAAAAATGAGTTTTGCGATTATAACTCGATTTGTACTATTTTGGCGAATTTTATGCGATTAATCTGGACCCGCGAACAAGCAGATGGGCGTGGGGAAGAAAAGAAGTGCGGGACGTAGGGAAGAACAGCGTTATTGGTGCGGCTCGGAATTGACAGGTGTAGCTTAGAATGCCAATTCTGTCATCTTGAAAAGAGCGTAGCTCTTTGAAAGATCTTATTGAATGTAAAGTGAAATATTAGGAGAAAGAGAAGGCGCTGCATTCAAGAAGATTCTTCGCGAAGCTTAGAATGAAAGGTGCTGCTTAGTATGGCAGGTATATTTTTTCTTTATCCCCTTGATTTTAAAAATTTTCTAAGTTAGATTTCGCGAGCTTTTTAAAACATGGAAAAAATTTTAAAAAGCAGAATGAACCAACCCCGAATCATGGAGATTAAATGACCTATTTATTCAGGTCAAAGCCTAGGCTTTGCTTAGATATTTCTAACCAAGCACTCAAGTTGCTTGAGTTTTCTTTTTTGAAAAAAAATCCCTTTTTATCTTCTTTATCCTATTTTCCTTATCAAAATCAGGATGAGCTTCTGTCATTTTTAAAGGCAAATAGTTTAGAGAAGCAAAAGCTTTTCTTTGCTCTAAATGATTCTTTAGTGATAACAAAAAGACTCTCTTTTTCAGCTTCACTCCATAAACAGCAAATAGAAGAATTAATTCATCTAGACAGCGAAAAATACCTTGGTTTAACAGCGGATACTATTCATTTTGATTTTTTTATTCAGGGAAAAAACAAAGAAAATAATAATCTACTGGATGTTAAGGTTATTGCAGCAAAGTCACTGGATATATTAAATATAAAATCATTTGCCAAAGAAGCCAATTTAACTCTTGCTGCAATCCGTACAGAAGACTTTGCTTTTAAAAAAGCAGTTTATTTTTTATTAACTCACAAGGCTTTTTCTTTTAGTCCATTATGCCTCTTAATTTGGCTTGAAAAAGAATCTATGAAACTCCTTTTAATTGAAGATAAAAAAATTATCCAAGAAAAAAAGGAGTATTTTTCCCTTCCTTTTTCGCTTCATTCACCTACTTTTCTGTATGAAAGAGATTTTAATTTTTATATTAATTCTATCTACCAAAATATTTCTTTAATTTTATCTAATTCCTTAATTCCTACCCAAATATGGTTATCTGGGAATATGAAAAATTTGGCAGAATTGGGAGAGTGTCTTCAAAAGGAATTTTCTATTTCAACTAAGGTATTAAATCCCATTAAAAGTATTCCTTTTTCTAAACCCATTAATTATGAACTAGTTAATCGATTTGGTAGCTCATTTCTAATTGCTTTAGGTCTTAGTCTAGAAGGATAAAATGGCTAATTTATTATTTTCTTTTGTTGATAGAAGGCGCCAAGCAAATAAGAGTTATTTGCAGATTGTAGGCCTAATTTTCTTTTTAAATCTCTTTTTTATCTTGTTAACCGATTTTAATTTGCAACAAGAAAAAAACCGCATGATTCAAGCCCAAGCTTTTTTTAAAGAAAAAATTAATGAATTATCAAGGCAAGATCTTGAAAACAAATTGATGCATAAAAAGGTTTCAGCTTTAATGAAAGAATTATTTTTAATCAAAGAATTAGTCTTATCTTCTTTTTTATCTAAGATTTTATTAAATCAATTTCTGTCTTCTTTTCCCGAAAAAATATATCTCAAACAAATGAGTCGAAAGGGTAATTTGGTGAAATTGGAGGGTGTTTTAAAACCGCCTGCTAACCTTGCAGTTTTTTTAAATACAATTGAAAAAAATGAATGGTTTGAAAATCCAAGATTGATTGAGCTAAAAAAAGGGAACCATTTTATGGGGTTTTTTAAATTTTCTTTTGCTTTGAAAACAAAATCAATTTTAGTAAATGGTATTCAAAGTGCTGTTTAAAACTCTATTTAACGTGAAATCAAATCATAATATTTTTTATTTATTAATTATTTTTTCTATTTTGCAGGCCCTTCATTATCTATTGATAGTAAAACCGCTTAATTTAGAAAAATTAAATTTAACTTTGAAAAATAATGAATTAAAGGAACAAATGGCTATCAAATATCAGAAACTAGAATCTTTAACGGATTACAAAGGAGAGCTCTTCCAGATAAGAAATAGTTTGAATAAAGAGTTAAAAGGGAAAAAAAATTTTTTTAATTTTTCAGAGTTACTTGATGAAATCTACAAATCAGGATTAGAGGAAGGCGTGGTATTTGAATTTTTACAACCCAGCTCAATTATAAACAAGACTTTTTATGATAGACGTAAAATTAAAATGAGGTTACATGGACAATACGCTAATTTGATTCATTTTTTTAATAAAATTCATGGACTAAATTATTTTTTAGTCGTTGATGAGTTTAGTTTTAAACAGGTTAATAAGATAACCCAGTTGCGTTTAGATTTGACTCTAAGCTGTTATCAATTTAGCAATATCTCGATAAATGAACCAAGTTTACCCAAGCCTAGTGATAGATATCTAAATAAAGATATTCTTTTTAAAGCTTTAACGCTGCCCACTTTCAATATGAAAAATCCCTTTCAATATTTTCCTAAAATAAAAGTAAGGTTAAAGCTTGCTGAATACAATTTGAGTGAAATTAAATTATTCGGTCTTATTAATAAAGAAAATAAAATTTGGGCTATTGTTGGAAATAATGAGCAAAATTTAATTCATATACAAGTAGGGGATTACATTAGTAAGGATAGGGCTAAATTTAATACCCATAATAAAAATGCAATTCAATTGATTTTAAAGAGTGACGACAACAGATTGCTTAATAAAAAAATAGTTCAGCTTAAATTTGCAGGAAGTTGATATGTTTTTATTATTTGCCCTTATATTTTTACTTAATACAGTGTCTTCCTCTACTTATGCAAGTTCGTCTTTAAATGAGGCTTTGGTTTTTTCTTTTACAAAGTCTAACAAACAATTTAAACCTATTAGTTTAAATTTTAAAAACATTGATGTTAGGCAAGCCTTGCATATTCTAGCCGAATTCGCGAACGAAAATATGGTGATTAGCGATAAGGTAAAAGGTTCGATGAGCCTTCATTTACATGAGTTGCTTTGGGATGAGGCTTTGCAAACTATTTTACGAAGTCGTGCATTAAAAATGCAGAAAATAAATAATATTATTTACATTTTTACAGCAGAAGAGCATGTCAATCAGCAGAAAAAAAATTTAAATTTAAATTCCATGCAAAGCCAAATTCTACCTCTCTATTCTCTAATTTTAAAATTGAATTATGCAAAGGCCAGAAATATAGCTTCTTTGCTTCAGCATGATAGCCCAGGGTTCTTTTCTAAACGGGGTGGGGTTGAGGTTGATGTTCGAACAAATACTTTGTTGCTACATGACACCAAGCACCGCTTAAATCAAATTAAAGTTTTTGTGAAAAAATTAGATATACCTTTAAAGCAAGTATTAATTGAAGCAAGGATTGTTAGTGTGACTAAAGATTCTGCCAATGACTTGGGCTTTCGCTTTGGGTTAGCAAATTATCCTCTAAATGGAAATAAGAAAATACCTATTGAATATCAAGATAGGCCTTCTAATGGTTTACAAAAAAAATTAAATTTGGATTTTATTAGTTCGCCTTTATTAGCTAGCATACCACAGGCTTCAATGGGTATAACTCTGGCAAAATTAAGTCAACATATTTATCTTGATCTCGAATTATCTGCTTTGGAAAGTGAAGGGAAAGGAGAAATTATTTCAAGTCCTCGATTAATAACAAGCTCTAATAAGCCTGCCTTAATTGAGTCTGGAGAAGAAATACCTTACCAGGAAGCAACCTTAAGTGGTGCTACTGCTGTTTCTTTTAAAAAGGCAGTGCTAAGCTTAAAAGTGACGCCTGTCGTTACTGAAGACAAGACTATTTTAATGAAATTACATTTAACGCAAGATATTCCTTCATTAAGGCAGGTACATGGTGAGCCCTCTATTTTAACCAAAGAAATTAAAACGGAGGTTTTAGCTAAAAATGGGCAAACAATAGTTTTAGGTGGAATTTATAAACAAGATAAGCATAAAATGGTAAATAAATTACCTTTTTTAGGAAATTTACCCGTTGTTGGTGTCTTATTTCGTAATCAATCGATTAGAATTAAAAATGAAGAGTTGCTCATTTTCATTACTCCAAGGATAATACCTGGGAAGTTTTCTCTAAGATAATGAAAATCGTCCACCCTAAACCTTAGCATTTTCAAGTATCTTAGGTATAATGGCGAACATTTTTTATAAAGTTATCAAGTAGGTTGTAAATTTAGGGTGCGTACAGTTAAACAAATCTAAGATTTTTTCTTTGATTTTTAGTTAAAGGGGTATCAGATTAAAAATGAGCATAGTTAAAGTACGAAATATATTTTTAATAGGGCCAATGGGAGCAGGTAAGAGCACGATAGGCCGTACTTTGGCAAAAGAGCTCAAGCTTGAGTTCTTTGATTCTGATGAAGTGATTGAAGAACGTGCCGGTGCTGATATCTCATGGATTTTTGATATCGAAGGTGAAGATGGTTTTCGTCGCCGAGAACAAAAAGTTATTGATGAGTTAACTCAAAAATAGAATATTGTTCTAGCTCCTGGTGGAGGTGTTGTGATGCCGACAGAAAACCGAAATGCTTT
>JAIUOG010000115.1 GCA_020161725.1 Pseudomonadota bacterium | reverse complement strand
TGTATTGCATTCAGGTAACATTGCGGTCACCGCCTATCCTCCACGCCAAGTACGGCATTTACAGCGCTTATTTAAAATTATTACGGATTCTTCCGCTCAATTGATTCTTACAACCAGCGCAGTAAAAAGCTATTGTGATGAAAATCAATTTAAGTTTCCCGAAGGAACGACATTAGTTTGCGTGGATAGCTTAGAGCAAAAGACTCCCGACTTAAGAATTGCCTTGCCAGAGGTTTGTTCAGACCATATTGCCTTTTTACAATATACTTCGGGTTCTACCGGCTTACCTAAAGGAGTGGTGGTAACACATAAAAATATTTGTGCAAACCTTAATCTTCTAGAAAGAAATTTAGGACGTGAATCGGTAAGTATATGTGTCTCATGGCTTCCTATATTTCATGATATGGGATTAATTGGTAATACCTTATTGCCTTTATACACTGGTGGAACCTGTGTATTTATGGCGCCTTTTACCTTCTTAAAACGTCCATTTTTCTGGCTACAGGCATTGAGCAAGGAGCAGGGAACCTATTCCATGGCTCCTAATTTTTCTTATGATTTGGCTCTTAAAGCATTAATGTCTAAAAAATCACTCGTAGAACTTGATTTTTCACATCTGCGTTGTGCTGTCAATGGCGCAGAACCGATTAAACCGGAAACAATACGGCACTTCGAGCAGGCATTAGCAACTTATAACCTTAAAAAAGGTACGATGAAACCTGGTTATGGTATGGCAGAAACAACCCTTTGTATCTCGGTTGAGATGGATAAGGAGCGCATATTTCAGGTTGATAAAAGCGATTTAGAAAAAGGCATGGTCACAAAGACTAAAAATAGTAAACCTGGTATCTCTGTAGAGTTAGTAGGTTGTGGGCATGTGCCAGAAGAATATTTAGCTCGAATTGTTGATCCGAATAGTTTGCGAGTGCTCCCAGCCAATACTGTCGGTGAATTGTGGGTTCAGGGCGATTCAGTTGCCTCTGGTTATTATAAAAATCCGGAAAAATCCAAAGAAATATTTGGCGCATTTACTGTTGATACTCATGAAGGCCCATTTTTAAGAACAGGGGATTTGGCTTTTTTGGATGATAATGGCATTTTAACGGTTTGTGGACGCGTAAAAGATTTAATTATTATCAATGGGCGTAATATTTATCCCCAGGATATAGAGGCTGTGTGCTATCAAAGTGATCGCGCGTTGATGAATCACTGTGCAGCAGCCTTTTCAGTCACTCAAGATTCGGGTGAAACTTGCGTATTGGTTGCTGAAGTTAAAGCCGCGCTTGGTGATACTAAATATCGAGAAATTATTGCCAACATTAAAAAAGCAGTTCTTGAGGCAACTGATGTTGGGTTATCTGATATTGTATTAATTCCTCCACAAAAAATATTAAAAACTAGCAGTGGAAAAATTCAACGCAATGCCTGCAAACAAGCTTATCTGAATGACGAGTTTGAGCAACTAGCACGGATGAAACAACAGGTGGAACAGGTTGAAAATACCCCGCTAATACATACAGATGAAATGGAGAATAAACTTGTCCTTTGGCTGAAAGAATGGATTGCTGCACATACAGATACTCCTTTTGAGGCCATTGAGGTAGGTTTTGCTTTTTCTGAATACGGACTGACGTCAATTCAATTAGTAACGATGATGAGTGATTTGGAAAAAGTCGTTTTGCGAACGCTTGATCCCTGGTTAGCTTGGGAGTTTCCCAACATCCATAGTTTATGTGTGCATTTAACCCAACATCAAGCGACTAATCATGGGGGGGTAGAATCCAAAGACTACGAACCTATTGCTATCATTGGGATGGATTGTCGTCTACCTGGAAAAAACTACCAGGACATTAATGGTATTGATGCCTTTTGGCAGAGTTTGTTAAAAGAGGAGAACAGTATTGAACCCATTCCTCAATCGCATTGGGATAATCGACTGTATTTTGATGCTAAACCCGATACCAAAGGTAAAATGTATTCTGCGAAAGGTGGATTCTTAAATGATGTAAAACGCTTTGATGCAAAATTTTTTAACATTTCCCCTCGCGAGGCGGAATACCTTGATCCACAGCAGCGTTTAGCATTAAGTACTACCTGGCATGCCTTGGAAGATGCCGGTCTAGTTGAAAACGAATTAAAAGGTACGCACACCGGTATTTATCTTGGCATTAGTACTCATGATTACGATCAATTAATTCAAAAACAAGTACCTCTTAGCGAATTAGGTACTTATCAGGCCACAGGCACTAGTTTTGCTACCTCAGCAGGGCGCATTGCCTATTTCTTAGGTACAAATGGCCCCTGTATGGCTATTGATACAGCATGCTCTTCTTCTTTAGTTTGTATCCATCAGGCAAGTCGTGCACTCCAAGCAGGCGATTGTGAGTTAGCAATTGCTGGTGGGGTTAATTTAATTTTGTCGCCTGAAAGCAGCATTATTTTTTGTAAAAGTGGCATGCTTTCACCGCATAATCTATGTAGCACTTTTGATATTAGTGCAGATGGTTATGTACGAGGTGAGGGATGTGGTATTGTCGTGTTGAAAAAACTAAGTGACGCATTGCGCGATGGAAACCGCATTCATGCCGTAATTTATGGTAGTGCCGTGAACCAGGATGGCGCGAGTAACGGTTTGACTGCTCCTAATTTAGCAGCTCAAGTGGATGTGATTAATACGGCATTAAATTTGGCCCACTTAAAGCCTGAGCAAATAACTCATGTCGAAGCACATGGTACTGGAACTGAACTGGGCGATCCTATCGAATGGGAGGGGATTCGTCGCAGTTATGCTCAAGAACGTACAAATCCTTTATACGTTAGCTCGGTAAAAACACGTATTGGACATCTTGAGGCAGCTGCGGGTGTGGCAGGGTTCATTAAAACCGCATTAGCAATTAAATACGGACAAATCCCTGCGCATTTAAATCTGCACCAGTTGAATCCTAAATTACATTTACACGATGCCATGTCGATTCCAATACATTGTATGCCTTGGGATAATGAGGAGCGCTATGCTGGGGTTAGTGCTTTTGGTTTTAGCGGTACGAATGCACATATCATTTTAGGCAACGCACCAGTGATAGAACCTAAAAAAGAACAGATTAATCGACCCGAACATTTATGGGTTGTTAGTGCCAAAGAGCCGAAAATTTTGCAACAATATCTACAAAATTATCGTACTTACGGTGAAAAGAATTCTACAATTCACTTTCCTTCATTCTGCCATCAATCCTTGACTCAACGAACTCATCTTCCTTGTCGAGCCTTTATTAGTGCAAAGGATCAGTCTAGTTGGCTGTCTGCTTTGCAGCAAGAGCAATGGCATGAAGGGAGTATTGCAAAAAGCAATCAGTTAGCCTGGTTATTTACTGGGCAAGGTTGCCTGTCGCCGAATATGGCAACGGCTTTATACCAGACTATCCCTGAATTTGCCGCAGTTTTGGAACAGTGTTGCGCTATTGCTCAAAATTGGCTTCCCTATGATTTGCGAGCCATGTTATTAAATACCCCAGCAGATGTAGATATTAATAATACCTTATATGCTCAACCCGCCTTGTTTGTCTATGAATATAGTTTGGCACAATGGTACTTACATTTAGGGTTAAAACCTAACTTGTTGTTGGGGCATAGTTTAGGAGAATATGTTGCTGTTTGTCTTGCGGGGATTTTATCTCTTCATGATGCCTTATATTTGGTATGTAAACGTGCATTATTAATTTCCTCCTTACCAGTTTCTGGGGGAATGCTGGCAATTAATGCTTCAGTGCCAGAAGTAGAGCAGCTAATTTCTCGCTTTGATGATTTAGTCATTTCTTTAAAAAATGGCCCGACACAAACGGTAGTTTCAGGGGCGGATCGCTCAATTTTAGCTTGTCAAAATTATTGTGACGAACATGGAATTCGTTGTAAAAAAGTGGCGACTTCCCATGCATTTCATTCACCCCTAATGAAACCAATCGTTGATGAGTTTGCCAAAATTGCTGCTGAAATTACCTATCACCCAGCAAAAATGGCTGTTGTATCTAATGTGACTGGGGAACTATTAAACGATGGGCAAGTCTCCATGGAATATTGGTGTGCGCATATGTTGCAAACCGTGGAGTTTTTACAAGGAATTCATACTTTAGTGGCTCATGGAGTAGAGTTATGCCAAGAAATAGGGCCCAAACCCATTTTAGTTGCTCAAGCACAAATGGTTCATGATTTTATCATTTTACCTTCGGTGAGTGAACCTAAAGACCCCTGGCCTGGAATTATGGAAACATTAGGTACCCTCTATTTAAGAGGGGTGGATATCAAGTGGCAGCAGCTGAATAAACATGCGTCTTTTGTGCACGAAGAATTACTTAAATATCCATTTGGGGGTAAGGAATATTGGCTCCCTAAAACCGAAAAGAATAGTCCTCAAAATACGGAGGTGTGGAAGACTTATTTATATCGAGAGCAATGGCTGCAAGTAGAACCCCAGTTGCCTTTGATTAGCTTAAAAGATGAGCATGTACTTTTGAGTGGTACGACCACGGTTGAGCCTAACGCTCTATTTTTGTGTAAGTCGATAAACGTTCTCTCTGCCAAAAAAGTAGTGGATCATTCTCATGAGAATTTCTTACAAAAAGCAAGTTGGGTTGTTTATTTTTGCCAGTCTAGGCCCGAACAGCTTATTTCTGAGACAATTTCCTTTACCCATTTTGTCCAATACCTAGTGCAATATTATCCGAATAAACCAGTTCTATTGCTTGCAGAGAAGAATTCTTTAGTTGCTCCTTCTCTATTAGCCTTACTGAAATCAGTAAAACAAGAATACCCACGATGGCCTGTGCATTATTTAGAATTCGACTTAAGTTCTTTAGATAATAATCCAATGCAGTTTATTGGTAGTAAGGAAGCAAATTATTGGGCTTTACGTCAAGAGCAAGACGTATTTTATCGCCAGGATATTAATCCGGTAGAGGCTGAGCAGATTGATGGTGAAAGAACAATTGGTGCGGACTATTCCTGCCTAGTTACCGGGGCAGGTGGGGATGTGGGGCAAGCACTGATTGAATCATTATCCACATTAGGAGCCCGATATATTATTGCGGTCGGGCGCAAAGAACAGGAACCTGCCTGGAGTGACGAAATAGTACAACAACAAATTAAAGGAACTAAAATTAAGTACTACTCATGTAATATCGCGGATTATGACGCTCTATTGCAACTGCTCGAAACACTTCCTGACGATTTTCCTCCTATTGGCATGATTGTTCATGCAGCAGGGCTTGCTCATGACAAACCTTGGCAGGAAACTACAAAAGAGGATATACAAGAGATATTAAGTGCAAAAGCTATTGGGGCTTGGAATTTGCATCAGGCAACACGGAGTCACCCACTGAAAGCGTTTATTACCATCTCTTCTCTTAGTGCAGTATTAGGCAATCAAGGACAAGCGGCATATGCTACAGCCAATGCATTTTTACATGGGTTGAGTAGCTATCGTCACCAACAAAGTCTACCTGCACAATCATTAATTTTAGGTCCAATTAAAAACACCGGTTTATTTAAACGTCATGAACAACAGTTAACTACTTATTTAGCTGAAAAGGGGATTACTCCGTTGTTGAGGTCAGAACTACAATTGATTTTTCAACAACAAATTAATGAACCTAATTTAATTGTGAATCATTTTTCAAAAATACCCTCGTTGATTGTTACCTCTATGGCTTCCTTGCCTGATGATTCTGCCAATGCTCTGGATAATAAGTTATGTACTGCAGAAAAAATTCTGCCTATTGTCGAAGAAGTTCTAAAACTTTCTTCAGGAGAGCTCTCGATTACGGATAATTGGTTTGAGTTTGGTATGGATTCGATTATGGCGACTCAACTTATTTATAAAATTAACCATAAATATCCCAATACTCGTATTTCAGCGCCAGATGTGTTTAATCATGCTTCGGCGCAAGAGTTGGCACTAAAACTAAATGAGCAATCTAGAAATAGCGAACCGGATAAAGGTGTAGCACAGGTCTCTGTTTATCAAAGCAGACGTACCTTTCCTTTATCGTTACAACAGCAGGAAATTTGGAATTTCATCCAAAATTCACCTCAAATTCTGGCCTACCAGATTCCTATGGAGCTTGCAATTACAGGTAAACTATCAGTAGATAAATTACAGCAAGCCTTGTCATTTGTGTTGATGCGCCATGATATTTTACGTTGCAGTTTCCATGAGGTGGTACATCAGGTCAATCAGCATGTGCATAATGAATGTTATCTCACTCTGGAATTATTTGATAAATATGATGAGCAACAGGTTACAGACTTCTTTAATATGCCTTTTAATCTGAGTAAAGCGCCTTTACTCAGAACCTGTTTAATCCAAGATGGGCAGGATCATTATCGTTGGCTGCTTGTTTTCCATCATTTAATTTGTGATGGTCATACGGCAACATCCTTTATAAAAGAAGTAATCGCGCATTATGAAAATGAGCAATTTGAGGATGAAGTAATTAACTATAGTGATTATGTCGGTTGGCAATGGGATCAGGTTTTGAATCGTTTTGATGGCGAAATTGAAACTTTTTGGTCGCAGCAGTTGCAAGGAGTTCCTATAGGCGTACCTTTGGCAATGGAAACTCAACTTCCACAAGAAGCTGGAGTGATTCGTGCAAATATTACCCTTAAAGACATAAATTCATCTTTGGCATTAATTGAACAGAACAAACTCTCATTGAGTAATTACATTTTAGCAAATCTGTTTACTATGTTGTTCGATAAGTTTGAACAAGATAAGCAAGGAATTATCGTCTTTTTCTCAGGCAGAGAAAATGGCGATTTTGCTACAGTGTTTGGAGATACATCGAATGATGTTTTGTTAGTTGGTGCTCGCGATGCGAATATATTTAGCCTCGCGGAGCGATTGCAGCAACAAATATTTTCCTTACATGAAAAACAATATTTCCATATTCCTGTATTCAAGGAACTAGGCTTGGCTACGCCTATGATTTCATTCGATTTTCAAAGGAATAGTGACTTAAACATTCATGCTCAATTACAAATTGAAGCATTAAAAAGTGGCAATATACAAAATTATTTATGGGGCGATGAACCTCGTTTATTATCGTTTAAGGTTTTGTTAAAAGCACAAAGTTTAGAGCTAAGTTTGAAATATCGACGCGATAGAATAGATGATCCATTAGCTCATTCTTTACTAGATGCCTGGGTAGAGACCTTAAAAATACAGGAACAAAATAATACTCATTTTGTTAAAGAGAGCCCCCTAGCTTTATACGATGTCTCCGTAATGCAGGCCAATTTATGGCCCTTATTCAAAGGGCATCCTGATAGAACTCCATATTATGTTCCAGTGTTCAAAGAGGTAAGCGGCGTTTTGGAAATTGAGCGTTTTAATCAAGCAATCAATAAAGTGATTCGTGATACGCCCGCACTACAGGCTTTTTTTATTGAAGAAAATGGGGCACTTAAATGGAATTTAAATCCTAATGTGAGCGCAGAAGTGC
>JAIUOG010000114.1 GCA_020161725.1 Pseudomonadota bacterium | reverse complement strand
TACCGCGGACAAGCCCTGAGAGATGGTGAAAAGTTGATTATAATTAGTTGAAAAGAAAGAGAATCTGAATTATTTCGACTCCACTCTCAAATTTATTTTAGGCTATTCATCTACGTCTTTGCGAGCCTTGGCGAAGCAATCCAGAACAGTGGTCAATTGTAAACCCGAACTAGATTGCTTCGCTAACGCTCGCAAAGACGAGAAGGAAGGGCACCCTCTTTCTAGTCCCGATTTATTCTAAGAGTGAGGTATTGCCATTAAATTTGAATAGTTAGGTTTCGTCGAAAAGTTCTTCGCAAAGCGAAAGATAACAGCATTACTTAGGTCTTCTGCCCAAAACGATCTAAAACATAGCTACTCATATTTTTAGCTAATTCATCTTCAGCAAAAAAGATTTTCTCAATACCTTCCGGTTTTAAAAATTCATCATGTTCTTCAGTAATATTAGCCACTATCTCAATTGTGGGGTTTAGCTGTTTCGCTGTATTTATCATTTCCTTTAAATTAAAACTATCAGATACGGTGATGATCAAAATACCTGCATGGGCAATGTGGGCTTGAACTAATACCATAGGCTCACTAATATCGCCGCATACTGCCGGTATACCTCGTATGCGAAGTCTTTCAACTAATTCTCTATTTTGCTCAACAATAATATAAGGAATCCCTCTTTCAGTTAAAACATCAGCGATTTGTCTTCCAACCTGGCCAAAACCAACTAAAACTGCTTGTCCTGCAAGATATTTTCTATTTGTAGTAAAGGGTAATTCAGCTAGATCATCTTTACTTTTATCTAAAAATTTAACTATTTTTGTACGCCCTCTTATATAAATAAGAATAAGCTCACTCCACCGAAATACGAAAGGATTTAAGGCAATTGAAATTAAAGCACCGGCTACGATATAGCTTCGCCCTTCTACTGGTAGCACATTAAGTCTTATTCCAAGCTCTGTTAAAATAAATGAAAACTCACCAATCTGAGCAAGGCTGGCTGAAACAATAAGAGCCGTACTTAAGGGATAACGAAAAGCGAGCACTAGAAGGAAAGCAGCTATCGATTTTCCGATAATGATAATCCCGACCACCGTTAAGGTTTGCCAGGGTTCATTAATAATGACTCTGGGATCAAAAAGCATTCCTACTGAGACAAAAAATAAAACAGCAAAAGCATCTCTAAAAGGTAGTGATTCTTCAGCGGCACGGCGACTAAACTTAGATTCTCTGATTATCATGCCAGCAAAAAAAGCACCAAGCGCAAAAGAAACACCAAATAGTTTTGCAGCAGCATAAGCAATAGATACAGCAGCAGCAATGACACAAAGAGTAAAAAGCTCTCTCGATTTTGTTTTAGCAACTTGCCAAAGTAGTTTTGGGAAAAACCGCCGTCCCACAATTAACATTAACATAATAAAAGCAGACACTTTTAATATAGTGATAGTTAAAGTTATCCATAAATTACTCGATATTCTACTAGTTCCAGCCATCCAACTTGCTAACGCCGGTAAAAGAACCAAAGCAATAACCATAGCTAAATCTTCAACTACCAGCCAACCTACTGCGATACGCCCATTGATTGATTCAAGTATCCCTCTTGATTCAAGTGCTCTTAGCAGAACAACTGTTGAGGCCACTGATAATGCAAGGCCAAAAACAATGGAGGCTCCCAAAGGCCAGCCCCAAAGGTTAGCAACAAAAGCCCCCATACAAGTCGCAACTAAAATTTGAACGATAGCACCAGGTAACGCTATTTTCTTTACATCCAATAAATCATCTAAAGAAAAATGTAAGCCCACGCCAAACATAAGGAGCATAACGCCGATTTCAGCTAGTTCTTTAGCAATATCGGAATTAGCAACTAAACCCGGGGTAAAAGGTCCAATAATGACGCCAGCAAGAAGATAACCAACCAAGGTTGGTAATTTAAGTTTAAAGGCTAAAAAACCAAATAAAAGTGCTAAAGAAAAGGCGAGGGCAAATGTAGTAATTAAGGGAATATTATGACTCATCTAACCTCGCTTATTATTTTTAGTGATTCAAAATACCCGCATTTTGAATCACTTTTTTTCTGAGTTTATTATAGATTAATATTTATCGCGTTAGAAACCAGCCGGTAAATTAATAACACCCACTGTACTTGGTCCTGCAGGTTGAGAATTAATATTGCAACCTTTAGATTGAGCAGTAATTGGTGTAACTCCCCCCGTCTCAGCAATTGCTAGACTACATAAATTGGCATTACTACCTTGGATAATCATAACCGAACCAGCAGCGATATTATCCACTTTACAAGCAGGATTTTTCGTTATCGGTGAAGGACAGATAATACTGTTATTGATTAACACGGATTTAAAAGGATATCCTAGATAAACTGTATAAGAAAACGATTGCGGTGGCGGATTTGGCGGTGTATTAGTGCAAAAACCTGATTTTATTTCACCAGGTTGAACATTTTCTAGCATGCAAGTCAATACACCATTTTTATAAAAGGAAATATTTTTAGGATTAATCGCGCCATTATAGCCTGCAACATATAGTTTATCATTTGCTCCAAAAGCAGCAAAACTTGGAACATCCGCATTTATTTCTGTATTAAAAGTCCCTAGATTGTTAAGGTTTTGAATCCAATAATAAATACTTGCTAACGACTCACCGGGATCAGGTTGGTTTTTAAATTGATCAAAGTAATTTTTGAAATACGTTAAAGCATTTGTAGGATTACCCAACGCTAGATATTTTAATAAAGTTCCACAATAAGCTGAATTAGAGGTATCTCCGGAACAAGGATTTTTTGCATCCTGAATGTAGGCCTTATTTACAAAAGAAGGATCCAGTCCTAAATATAAGGAGCCCGCACTAATAGGTAAGGTATTGGATGCGAGATTTTGGTAATAGCAGGGTGTGCCCGCGCAAAAGTAAGTTGATCTATCTTGTTTTCCACCCCAAACATTTCCCACAATGTGATAATTTTGTTGAGTCGCATTATTGGACCAATCAGCTGGAAAAACTCCAGAACTAGGATTTCTATTAAAATGATAATGATTTAGACCCTGCTCTTCAGTGGTATATAAATACAAACCTGTTTCAAGCAAATTTTCTGGGTTAGTATCATCACCATTAAAACTGAGTCCTTCTGTATTTGTACCCCACAAAATAATGGCTTGAGCTAAATTCATAAATTCAGCACTATCCTCTTCATTATTATTATCTAAACTATAGGGCATACCCAAAGCTGAACTAAGACCTGTATAAGGGTCAAAACTTCGAAAATGCGGTAGTTTGATGCCAGTGGAGTCCATTTGCCCGTATTTATAATTCCAAATATCGCGGATAATTAAATTAATCATAGCGCCATATTGTATAGCCCAATTTTTATCAAATTGAGCTATCGTTGCCGCTGCATCAACTAAATATCCCCAATGAAAGGGATGATCAGTTAACGTTGTCGCTGTAAAAAAGCCTGAGGGAAAACCAATTAGAGTATGCCATTTAGGATTATAAGAATAAAACCATGCCGCCTCTGCACGAATACAATTTGCTCCCCCATTAGGGCAAGCATCCGTGTAATTTAAACCGGTTAGAAAACTATTAACCTGCCCTTTTAATTTTGCTAATAGTTGATCCCGCACTTGCTTATAAGATGAATCTTTGATCGCTAATTGATCAGCAATTTTTATAAGCTGTGCTTCTTTGCTAAGAATTTTGCCCGTGGCATAAGTATCAGTCCATGGATTTTTTGCATCCAAATGGGGATCGGCTTCAAGGTTAAATGAATAACTTTTGAGTTTCTCTAGTTCTGCTTCATTTAAATTATTTGGTAAAAGAGGCAAAACCCCATTGAAAGGTATTTCTATTGAAAATGAATAATCATTACTCATTTTGGAAGCTACTTCGAATAAATGCATAGTTCCTTTTAAAGTTTGTATAGTACCTGTTGCACTCGTACAATTATCCTTTAATAAACAATTAGCTGTTGTTGCGGCATTCATGTTTTTAATTTGCCACGGAAACGCCATGACTAAGGGATTAGCTTTTAAACTGCTATTGTTATAAACCTGTTTAGTTTGAAAATTAAAATTAGTTATGACCTTCGCATTATTTTTATCGTAGTAATAGTTAACGGAAGTACTATTAATAAAATTATATGCATAGGCCTGCATTGTCTTAGCTAAATTTATTGCATCCGTATCTGAAGCTGCTGGGATGGCTGCTACAGAAAGGTATAAACTTGGGTCATTAATATTAATAAAAGTAGCTGGAACTATATTACCCGAACCACCACTGGCTATAGGTGTAATCACCCCTGTATCGTCATTCCAGTTATTAATATTACCTGCTGGATTTGAATAATAAGCATAGTAACGATAATTGGCATCAGACGCATTTTTAGTTTTAAAGAGGCTTAGCCCTTCTGCCTGCATCAGTAATTTTGCATCTATTGAATTATTAAAACGAAGATATGAAACAGATTGATTTGCCTTTTTTTCTATAAATACAAAAGGTGAACCTTCAACAATATTAACACTTAATAGTGGCTTGTTACTCAAAGCCCATTGGGCTTTAACCATCCAATCAGAATAATCTTGAACAAGAGGAGCAGTCCCTGTTAAATCATTGGTTGTCAAACTTAGATCTAAAGTATTTTCATAACCCCTATCAATATGAGCAGCATCGATATTCGCTTTTTGTAAGGGAATGCCCATATTTACCCCATTTTCATTTAATTTTATGGTAAGCGGGTTAGGGATAATTAATAAGGGAGAAAGATAATCGTTATCAGTTATTGATTGAGTATTTTTATCTACTGCTAATAAGGGAGTCCACCATAATCCGGTTATAATTGCTTTATTAGTTAGACCAAATTGGCTGCCTTTGTAGGATGATTTCAGTGTGGAATAATTATCAATCAATGGATAACCTGCATCTTTAGATACCCTTGCAGGATATTGCTGTGCTAATTTATTAATTTGACCTTCGTCATAATAGAAACCGCTCCCCAAAGCGGTTGCAGCAATGGTTTGCTGACTAAAAATAAACAAAAATGGGATTACTTTAGATAGCTTTTTATTCTCTAACATCGATCCACTCCTTTTTTTATTTAGGGCGTGCCCTAATTAAAGTGCAAAGCATAACGTAAAATGGAACTTATTCCTTGCGGCCTATTACGAGCATCTTGCTCAAAATAAACATTCAAAAATAAAAATTGATTTTTAGTTATACCATATAAAGCTCCGGGTCCTATCGCCCAAACTTGTTCACGCCTATTCTTCACATTTGATCCATTCGCTTTGGTATCCGTAATTTGATTGAAGAAATAACCGTTAACGCCAATGTGTAATTGGTCAGTAAAACCGTATTCTGTTGCAAAATTACCAAAAATAGCTTGCCCGGCTTGAGATGAATAAACATTGGGGCCAAGGCCAATATTGGGATCGTGATTTTTTGCATTCCATAAATAATGCATACGCCAAGCTACAGTCCATTTAGGTGTTATCCATAAAGTGGCTGCCCAATAAGGATTTAATGACCAAAAATTTGTACTTGGATTAATTGCTGCCTTATGTTGGTAACGACCAATTGGCGCAACAACATCTAATTCAATGCGCTGAACATAACGTGGGCCTTTACCATCTTTCCGCATAATTGGCTCAAATTGCAAAGCAGGACCAATGAAAAGATCCCCAGGACCATCGATTGCTTTTAGTACTGAATTGTTTAAGCCATCTTTTACATCAGTCCACAATAATGAAGGTAGAAGGGCAGAAAAACCTAAATTGGCAGAACCAATTTTAATATTGGTTAGATAAATTAATTGAATAATATCGGCTATCAAATTAACTTGGGTACGAGGTAGGGGTAAATCGCGCCCTTTGTTATCTCTTAAATGAGGTGCTGTGTAGTATTGAAAATAATTTTGAAAATATAAGCCTGGGCCCGCTGGAGGGCTACCGTCTAAAAAACTGGTATAGCCTAGGTTTACCGCAGGCTGATCATACGCAAGGGCTGTAGTAGAGAAAAAAAAAGTTAAATAAATAATATATCTTACAAAAATCCCTTTCTTCACGATTAATTTCCTTATTAAGCGTTTATATTTCACTTTAACTATATCTGAGATTTTTTAGGTTCCTAACTCTGAACCATCTCCCCTCTCCCACCCTGCGGGCACCCTCTCCCCTTATGGGAGAGGGATCTTAATGCTGTTATTGCAAACACCGTGAAGCAATCTAGAGTTTTACCAGGGATAAATTATCCTTGCGCTTTTTCATCTTTTTTATCAGCAGGATAAGATAAAATAGTGATTCTTGTTCCCACGGTTATAAAGTTTTCATTAAGCCATTTTGCAGCGGAAGGAAACACTCTTACGCAGCCGTGACTTGTATTTGCTAAGGGAACCTCATAGGCAGCATGGATTGTATACCCTCTGTAGAAATACATACAATAAGGCATTTTTGCCCCACCTTCTGTCTCCACTGGATACTCACCTGAGCGGCACTCTAGGCCACGCTTATTGTAAACTTTAAAGTTACCTGTCACTGTTCTACAAGATTGGCCTACATCTTCACAGAAATCCTTACCACCAGAAGCGCCTCCAGTCATAACTCGGTTGCCTTCTTCATCATAAGCTGCCCAAGCATAAGCTTTGGGGTCAAAAATAAATTGTTTATGACCAGTCGCTGCTGCTTTTACGGGGAAATAGGTTTGCCCTCTTTTATCTTGCAAATAGTGAATCGTACGATGTATCTGGCCGTTATCATCCCTAATGATGGTTGATCCATCATTGTATTCTGATGCACAACCCACAATTAGAGTGATTAAAAGAGTAACCAATAACAACTTTTTCATTAACTTGTTCTCACTTATAAAATTAAGCCAGATCCCTAACAATCTTATCCCTTTATACGACGATATTTAATACGTGAAGGTTTATCTGCATCATCACCTAAACGTCTTTTTCTATCTGCCTCATAATCACTGTAGTTACCTTCGATAAATACAGCTTGTGAATCACCTTCAAAAGCTAATAAGTGAGTACAGATCCTATCTAAGAACCAGCGGTCATGCGAAATAACGATAGCACAGCCAGGGAAAGTCAATAAGGCTTCCTCCAATGCACGTAAGGTTTCTACATCTAAATCATTTGAAGGTTCGTCAAGTAACAAAACATTACCGCCACGTTTTAACAATTTAGCTAGATGTACCCTATTTCGCTCACCACCTGATAATTGACCAATCTTCTTCTGTTGATCAGCCCCTTTAAAATTAAAGCGCCCCACATAAGCACGAGAAGGCATTTGAAATGCACCTACCTGCATAATGTCATGGCCATCAGAGATTTCTTGCCAAACTGTTTTGTTATTATCTAGATCATCACGTAATTGGTCAACGTAAGATAAATTCACTGTTTCGCCAACGCGAATTTGTCCATTATCAGGTGCTTCTTGGCCCATAATCATCTTTAAGAAAGTTGATTTACCAGCACCATTAGGCCCAATGATGCCAAGAACGCCCCCTTTGGGTAAATTGAAATTTAAATCTTCAATGAGTACTT
>JAIUOG010000113.1 GCA_020161725.1 Pseudomonadota bacterium | reverse complement strand
TCGCTGATTAAAACACTAGACGAGTTGTTAAGCATGATTCCGTAAGCAGCAGTTCCTGAGGCACCATTACCGCCATTTCCACCATTGGTATCAGTAGGGAAAGATGTGCCATCAGCGCCATTTCCACCGTTAGCACCAGAACTACCGTTGATGTTTGAAATGTTTACCTGATTAATTAGAACATTAGAGGCATTATTGACAAGGATTCCATAGGCAGCAGTTCCCGGAGTTGCAGCAGTACCACTATCGCCGGGGTTAATGCCATCGATACCCGCTATACTTGGGCCACCAGTATAACCATAAATATCAAGATTATTTAAGCTGACATTACCACCATTAACCGTAATGGCTGTTGTTTGGTTAGTCGGTGCACCAATACCTGTAATATTAAAGTTAGTTACCTCATTATTGCCGGGCAATAAAAGTCCGCCAATCAAAGTTGGGCGTGCATTGCCGCATAAGGAAGGAACCACGGTATTGTTATAAGTGAATGTGCCGCCAGAACCAATTAATTTAGTAGTAGGGCCAATATCTAATTGTCCACCTAAATCATAAGTATAGCTTGCGGTATTAGAGCAATTGCAGACGTAAACATAGTTATTAGAACTAGGATCCGCATTCGCAGCGGCTATTGCTTCTTGGATAGAGCCATAGGGTGCTTCATAGCTACCATCACCGCTAAGTGAGGGACCAGCCACAAAATAAAAGTTTTCTGTTGAACTAAAAGGAATACTATTGGCAGTTGTATAGGTAAATATATTACGACGTCTTACTGAGTAATCGGTCATGCGTTGATCTGCTGTTAAAGGTTCTTTATTTTCAGCAGGAGCACCAATATTAATTCTTACGCCAATAGCGAAGAAATTACCTTGATATCTATCGTAAGCATCAGCTAGTGTAAAAGTAAAATGGCTATTGTAACGATATTCAAAACGCCCATAACCACCATTAACATTTTTGTGTTCGTTATTACCTAAACCATTATGATAATAACCAGCAAAACCGCGAAGCTTGGGAACATTGGGAATGACTCGACCAATTTCTATGTCACCACCGCCTTCCGCATGTTCATAAGTCGTAGTTTCGATACCTAATAATTTATGCCCTTGAAAACTAAAACCTTCTGAACGCTTGCTTACAAACTTGTTTCGTTTACCAATAAGGGGATACAAATGCGCTCTAGCTTCCCACGTTGTTCCAAAAAGCTCTGTACCTAAGGTCAGTTGATTAAACATATTATGATAATTGGTTCTATAACGACCCATCAAAACAAATCCACCAGCAACATATTGATTGTTAAGAATAATTCGCCTATATCCTAAACCTAAATCACCGCCATTTTCATGGTGCGTGCCTGCTAAAGCACCATTAGCATAAAACATATGCTCTGCATCGCCAACAAGAGGAAGAAGGGCATCATAATAGCCTTGCATCCCGTGACCACCTTGAACATTTAATGTTTGGCGAGGTTTCCAAGGGCCGCCTAAAGCCCAAGCGGGTGCAGCTGTTGTAGCAATTAAAATACTAGTAAAAACTAAAGAGGGAACGGGGTGAAGCACCTTATTTTTTTTAGTGGGACGCATTTCCTTTGCCTTAATGTCTAAATTTAACTCAAAAAAGTTTGCTGTTCATGCAAAAGCAAGTTTTATAATATTTTTTTACTTTAATTACCAGTTTTTTTTACTATCTTCTTGTAAATACAGCTTATTTTGCTTATCTTTTTATGCTTCAAAATAATAAGATGAAAATCTTTTGAAAATGCGTGGAAGGATACACCTGATGAAAAAATGGTTTTTTGTTGTTTTATTGGCTTACCAGGCTTTAGCATTTTGTGAACCTGCGGCTAAGGTTCTATTTACTAGTAAAGATGTTGTCGTTAAAAGAAATAACCAAGAGCATAAACTAGCGCGTGGCTCAGAACTTTTTGCTGGCAATCTAATTAGCACAAGAGAAGGTGCTTTGGCGCAGTTTCAATATACCAATGGCACGGTTGTTTCTTTACAACCTAACTCGGATTATACCATTAGCGCTTATAATAAGACTGCCACTAGTGGAAATGCTGCTTATTTAGCGAAAGGGGGGATAGAATCAACTACGGGGGCTGGTAAAGAAAAGAAATCAGTGCTGCAAACACCTGTAGTTGCTTTATCTATTTCAGGAACCCGTTATCGGGCATCTATATTTTGTAATACAGCAACCTGCAAAAAATTTGCAATTGAAGTTACAGAAGGACTAGTCATTGTTGATAATCGTTATTATTTAGGTCCGGGAGAACAGCAAAATAGCGCAATATATAATGCTAATACGAAGCAAATTACTTATGGACCAATTAACTGGTCGGCAAATGGCTGGGTTGATTTTCCAGCTCTACAGTCTGAAAATGGAGACCCTAATTTTATCGATACAAGCATTTTAACCCAAGATATTAATGCGACTATCACCAATGCCGCAACGCATACTGTTACCAATAGTATTGTAACAATAATTACGACAGGCGCTTGTCCTTGCTGCTAATTAAATGAAATGCATATCTTGAGTGATGAAAGAAAGAGTATTAAAGGAATTGAGAAATGAATGGAGTTATGATGAAAAAACGAACCTTGGTTATTTCTTTATTGCTGGCCAATGGTTTTGCCGCAGCGAATGAGCAAGTAAAAGCACCCGATGCGCTTAATTACAGCGTTAATGGTGTTTATTCTTATAATAATTTTGATTTTAATTCGACCAAAGGTGATGGATTTAATCGCTATAAAGGACATGCTAACTTTTATGGGGTTGGTGGTAACAATGTTAAGTTAAACGAGCGTTTTTCAGCAGGCCTTTTTGCTTATTGGGTAAACACTAAAGTGCATTCAAAATTATTATTGCCTGGTTTTTCTTTATCCGATACTAACCAATCCATTACCAATAATAGTTTATTTGGCCATATTTTAGCGCATATTGACACTTCCTATTTCTTTGATTTAGCAGGTGGTTATGGCCAAAATACGGGTCATTTTCAAACACAAGTTTTTTTACCGGGCGAGATAGCCAAACAGGCTACTGCAAATAATCATGGGAATAATTGGTTTATTAGTGGTGCTGCTTTATATAGCAAGAAAATAAATAGCTTTAAAGTCAATGCCAATATTGGAGTATTGCATATGGAGGTAAACCAAAGGCCATACGACCTTAATTTTGCCGATTATATTGCTTATCAATTCGTTGAACGTGCAAAAACGAGCGTTACTTTTATTCTAGAAAACGCAGAGATAGGTTACCAAGCTAACCCCATGTTTCAGCCTTTTATTAATGGCGGTTTATTGCAGGTTGCAAATTTTAGCACCAATCAAAATATACCTTCCAATTTCATAGGACCTATTCCAGGACTTAATTTGGATAAAAATGGTTATAAAATAGGTGGAGGCTTAAGCTTATCTTATCAACAATATTTGTTGCGTGTTGAGCAGCAATATTTTAAACGAGGATCAATTTATAGCAGCAATCAAACTACTTTAACTCTTACTGCATTTTTTTCATAACTAGATAAAAAGAGAATATATTATCCCGAGATCTTTCAATATGCTATGTTTTGAAAAAAACATTTAAAATGTAGCTTTGATGAAGCGTAGCTCTGAGTAGTCCTGTCGTATTTTTAACTAACAAGATGACCCTAATTGGAAGATAAAGCCCTCTCACCTTGTAGGAGGGGGTGCCCGACGGTGGGAGAAGGTGATCCAAAAGGTTATTCTCACTTAAAGTGAATTTCATTAATGAAATTAGCTTTATTTTTATTTCCCCTGTCTTTCAGACATCTTCTCCACTAAGAAGAAAAAGAATTGCTTGTTTCAATATTGGTTAAAAATATGTCGGGATTACTCTTCGCATAGCGAAATCCGGGTTTCTTTTTCCGGATTACGGATCGAAGAGCCTCCCTATAGCATTTCATGGTAAATATATGGCACTTTGAACAAATTAAGCCCCACATGTATAATGTTCTAAATTTGCTCAAGAGTAATTCTAATGACTAAAAGGCGTGTTATTTATCACCAGCGTATTGCTGAAATCATACAATTAGACGAAGAAGTTAAAAGTAAGTTAGAAGCTTTTCGTGATAATAATTTAGCGCGTAGAGGTTTTCATTTAGAGAAACTGTATAAAAAGGGTAGTTTGTCGCTTTATTCGTTGCGTACCCAAATTGAAGATAGGATTATTTTAACCAAAGTTAAAAATTATTGGGTAGCCTTAGGTGTACTGTATAAACATGATTACAATCAAATAAACTCTAATCGTAACGATTGGTTAAATACCATTCAATTAGATATTGCAGCTTTAAATCTTGATCAACTAGAAGATGCTTATCTTGAGGATGGGGAAGACGATTTAGATGATTCATCTTCGTTAAATGCAGAATATCTAACTCCTTATATTCAATTTACGGGTAAAGATTACATTATCTTTGCAGAAACCCAGCGTTTAGCACGCGATGCCTATTTTCCTCTTTTAACAAGCGGTTCCCCTGGTTCAGGAAAAACAAGCATTGCCTTGGCTAAATTAGCAGAAGCAATTATTAAAAATAAGAATGGAAGATACTTATATATTGCTGAATCTGAAGAACTTATAAGTGACGTAAAAATTCGCCTAGCTGCTTTATTATCTGACTTAGGCTTTCCTGATGGGATTGCATTAGTTGAATTTGTTACACCTAAAGAAGCTTATATAAAAAAATATGGTGAACCTAGGGCATGGGCCAATCTAACTACTTTAGATTCTTGGCTAAAAAAGACAAATCAACCTGGTTTTTCTATAAAAACAGATGATGTTTATAATGAGTTCTTAAGTTTTTCTGGTTATCAAGACTATGATGAATATGCAAAGCAAGAAAGCCAACGACATTCTTTTGTTAATGCAGCACAAAAATTAATACTTTGGGGTTTATATCAAGATTATCAATATTACTTAAGAGAAACGAATCAACCTGATTTATCTTTTTATGAACTCAGTTTAACACCTAATGATTATGAGGTAGTGGCGGTTGATGAAGGCTATGATCTGTCACAAAGGCAATTAGCGTCTGCTTTTTTTCTGGCAAAGGGATTTAGTACAATAATTTGCTTAGGTAACCAACAAAAGACAAAAACAGCACGTCCTGTTGTACCTTTCTTAAAATATTTTATGTATAAACTTGGCGTTAAAAATGTAGATGCTCATCATATTGAACTGGACATTAATTACCGCTCAGCCCAGCTAATAACTATTGCTACCAATGGTTTATTACAGATACTGCATTATTTAGTTGGCTCCTTGGCTTTAGATAAAAATGAAAGTCGGTATCTCAATGTAGATAATGAAGCACCTCAAGGCATGGTTCGTTGGTGGACAAAGCCTGAGGAATTGCTAGCACTAGAAGAAGATAAAAAAAGTGCTGAATTTATAGTAATTGCACCCACGCATTTTTGGAATGAGGCGGTAAAATTATACGGTAAGCACCGAGTTTTTAGCCCGAGACAAATCAAGGGCTTAGAATGTCAACATGTACTTACTTACGGCCTATTTTCTGATGAAAAATACAAAGCGCTTTTGAAAAAAATTACATTCATTTTAGAGATTCAAATAAAGCCAGAGCAATTTATCATCCCTAAAGAGGGGCTTTTAACTCCAGAGGAAATTCTTTTATTAAATGACCTTAAAATTGCCTTTACTCGTGCTCAATCTATTTTAACTGTGTATGAGCCTTCTGCAGAATATTATTTAAACCCTATACACCAAATGCTAAAAGATTTTTTTGAAAAAATTACGGCTAATAAGGAATTTAAACCAGAAGCGTTAAAGCTTAAAGAATCATCAGCAGAAGAATGGCAACAACAAAGAGATAGACTTTTAAAGCAAGGCTTAGAAGAACAAGCAGCTGCTATTCCTTTGGCTGAAATGCTTAGGGCATCGTCAACAAAAGTTGTTTTTCCAAAAATAACTCAAAAAAATAAAAAAAGCTCAAAAGAACCTATAGCATCTTCATCAGGTGTAGGTCTGCAAAAATCAAAGCCGCAAACCCCTGAAGTTTTATCAGCAAAGGATAAACAGAATTTAACATTTGAAAAAAACTATAATTATTTAATAAGGCGTGAATTAACTAATGAAAACCTTGCTTTTATATTTACAGAAAATTTTCTTAAATGGATTATTATTGCCAATAAACATGATTTATTACTAAAAGCTTTAGATACATACATAACAAAACGCATTGTAAACGCGTCCAATTGGAAACCCTCTGAAAATGAATTAAAGATTTTAAAAAATACCGAGGAAGGCAGAAGTGTTTTAGGTTTATGGATATTTTATAAATTAGCCACTTCACAAATTGTAACCGTCAATAAAAAACTGTTTAAATTTTTTCAGGAATTAATAAAAACCCATCATGCTGACCTGACTGTAACAAATACAGATAATATGTCTCTTCTGCATTTAAGCGTTGGTTTAATTGAACCAAAGATGATAGCAATGCCTGAATACATGGAATTTTTAAAATTTATTATCAAAATAAATCTAAGCAGAAAGGAATTGGTTGTTGATAAAGTTGGACAAAAAGAAGAGATTAATACGAACTGGATCAATTGGCGTGATAAAAATGGAAATACGCCTTTGCATATAGCTATAAGTCGCCGTAGATTTGCTGCGGCTGTTGAGCTTTGCAAAAATGATGCGAAAATCGATGTGCAAAATAATGTAGGACATGCTCCTATTCATTTAATTCTTTCAGGAGAAATTGATAATAAATTTCTTCAATATTTCCTTGAACAAAAACCAAAACTTCATTTCATCGATACAACGAAAAGCTACCCACTCCGATATGCTCTCGAATCGTCTACAATTTCGTTTGAGAATTTAAAAATAATAATAAATGAATCAAAAGCACAACAAGTTGATTTTGAATTAAAAAATAAAGATGGATTATCTGTTTTTGGATTTTTAGTGATTGCTTTTATAATTGGACCATCAACAAGTCATGATCTTTTGAAGAAAAAATTTGAATTATTAGTTTACGCGGGTGCAAATATTGATAATCCTATAATCTTGCAGAAACAATTTATAGTTATTATTAAATCTAAAGCCCCTGAATTGCATAAATTAGGTGAATTACAAGTGGATGATACTTTGTTAATTCGACCTAGCGCTTTAGGCAATTTATTAAATTCTATGTCTGTACAGCTGTCCACCAATATGCCTCAGCAATCTGTTCAGACCAATTATTTATCGCACTCTAATTATTTAAAACTTACACATGGAGTACTTACGGTAGAAGATATCTATAAAATATTTTCTTCTAATAGCATTACCTGGTTTATTGCAATGGAAAAACATGATTTGCTTAGTAAAGCCATACAAGTTTACATGAAATCTAATCTAAAAATAAGTTTGCTTTGGAGTCCAACTGAAGAGCAACTTCTTATCTTAAAAAATACAGCGGAAGGTAGGCGAACTTTAGGGTTATGGGTACTCTGTGAAATAAAATATAATTATAAAAATAAGCTGAAGTTAGAAAACTATAATTATATACAAAAGCTAATTGATGTATATGATGCT
>JAIUOG010000112.1 GCA_020161725.1 Pseudomonadota bacterium | reverse complement strand
ATACGAAATGCCCTTCATTATTCAGCACCTAATCCCAATATCAATATTTATTTAAGTGAAACCAAGCCCCATGATTTAGTTATAATAGAAATTGAAGACAATGGCCCTGGCGTTCCCGAAGAGCAACTCGAAACTATTTTTAATCCATTTTATAGAGTAGACAGCTCAAGAGAAAAGAAGACTGGTGGCTACGGTTTGGGGCTTGCTATAGCTAAACAAGCGATTAATTTACATCAAGGGCAAATTGAAGCTTATAATCGAAAAAACCAATCGGGTTTAGTCATTAGAATTAGCTTGCATAGAAAAACTTAAGAGGCACTATATTTATTGCTCAAAAATTATTATGATTGTTCTTTTCCATCGGTAATTTCCTTTTAGTGATTACAGCAACAAAGCTTGACCGAATCAGTACACTTTTCTTTGTGATAGGGGGCTTTTTTTCCCAAACAAAGTTAATACCGCTAGGCCCTTATAATGCGGTCCTTTACTCTATTTCTATGTTTTTTAATTTCACTGCTTATTTCATTTGGCTTATTTCAAGCCGTTTATATCCAGATGAACCTAAATTAAATCGCTGGTATGGTTTTGCTAAATACAAAAACCAACATCTAAGTGCAGCCTTATTCGGTATTTTATCCCTCATTGCTGGGGGCTTAAGTTTTGCTTTCCCTTTTATGTTAATACCAGCAGCCTGGTTATTTGTATTTAGCGACCTAGTTTGGTTTATTGGCGAATATCATAAATTTCAAAATCCAAATACTAGAGATAAAGATTGTAATGGCAAACAACAAAATGCCTATTTAACTTATGTTGCCCTTATGACAATGATAGCCACTGTAATTGCAATTGCTACCATGCTAACTGTTTTCATACCTACTTTTACAGCACTTATTGCCTTTTTTTCAACGATAACCTGTCTCACTTTAGGACTTTTTGCTATTGAAAAACTATTTTATTTTTCAATGAGCAAAACTGAATTAAGCACCAAAAACAGCAAACTAAACATTATTGCAATAGAGCCAGATCCAGAGTCAATAGAAATGGTTGAACATTATCCTCATCCCCTCTATAACCAACAACCAGCGCATACATCTGACGACGATCTGCAATATCCAACTTTCAACCAGCTTACTCGAGTGCAATAGTCAATGCCTAAAATTAATGAGCAAAAAGTTATTGATTTTCTTAAAGAAAATTCAATTAAAAACGCAGATCAACAAGCAAGTCTTTTCACTTTTTTTAAAACAATAAAAGACAGCACATTATGGATTAAGTTTGTTGAAATTCTTTGTCAATTAGAAGATAAGACTTTAATCAAATATCTAAAAATAGTCGATGAAAAGTCTAAATCTTTATTATCCTTTATTCTAACCCATGAAAAATCTGAAGTAGGCCTCTCATTATTTAATTATTTAGATGAAAAAAATCTTTTGGTTAAACTCTTAGCTACTATAAAACCTAATGTTTTATTCCAAGCATTGAGTAAACATCCAAAAGAAGTTTTACAACTAATAATGCAGTCTAAGAATCGAACAGCGTATCTGAATAGTATTTATGAGCCCGACTCTAGTTTTTCATTATCTAAAAAAATTAATGAGCTAAAATTAGCTGATTTTAAAACTCTATTTGAACTCATTTACTCTCAAAAATTTGATAGCAATAAAGCAGCTGAAATCGGTGAAAATGACTTTGTTTTAAATAGCTCACTACTTTTTTCACAAACCCCTCTTCATCTTGCTGCAATTAAAAATAATATTGATTTAATAAACTTTTTAATTAATAAAAAAGTTATCTTTCGAGAAGATGAATATCAGAAAACACCACTTGATTATGCCATTGAAAATAAAAATTTTACAGCGGCAGTTTTATTAACTAGTTATTTAAATGAAGAAACTTATCCGAAGGTTTTAGAAAAATTAGACTTTGGTTTTTTAGATTTAGATGCTTTTGAAAGCGAAAAATCAGTTTACGACTATTGTGAAAAACAACAAAATATTCCTTTTTTTATCCTTATTTCATTTGCAGATTTTATTCAAACTCATTCTTTTAGTTTAGCATTAAAAACCACCTTTATTTCCCAATATCTGCAGCAAATTGTTTCTTGCAATGATATTACGAAAAAAAGAGCATTAGAAATAAATTTAGCTGTTTTTTTATTCAGATTACCTCAAGAGCAATATCTAGAATTCATTTCAAACTTAGATTTGGATGAAGAACTTAGATCAAGTTTAATGAACATAATTTGCTTGTTTTTTTATCATGATTTCTTACAAAATAACTCTAAAAAAGGTGAAGAAACTAGGCTTTATCAATTTTTGAAATCGCAAATGAGCTTAGAGTTATTAACCAGCACCATCTTAGCTAGCCCCAAACTTCATAATTTCCCTGCCTCATTTTTACTCAACCTTGCTGCTGACAGTTTTTTAAATACATTTCAAGAAATTAAAAGAACTAAACGTTCCTCCATTTTAGCCATTTTGGCTCTTACTAAAGAAAGTACTCCCTTTAAAACAGCTGACTTGGAAGAAGAAATTAGACGATTTAATAATCCAAAATCAAATGCAACTCTCGAAGAATTCCAACTATTCTTAAATCTTGCCAGAGATAATTCAGTCAAAATTTTAATTAAAAATTTAATTTCTAAATTAGATAATCCAACAGAAATCAATAGAAAACTAGAAGCGATTTTAAACCAATTCCAGAAATCACAAGAATTAATTGAAAATAGTTTTCTTGATGATTTATTAAAAGAATATGTGAAAAAGCAACACTTAGGTTCAACCTTCAGGTTTAACTTAAGTGATATGCTAGGAAGTCTTAGAGCTACAGAAATGAGTGATTATCTTGCTCGTACTGATAATCAAACTGCTATTCATCTAAATGCCCTTTTAAGCCCTAATCGATGCACGTCAAAAAATTCAAACCTTGCCTCATGGCTAGGCAGTTTAGAGCATAAAAGGGATTGCTTACAGTTAAGGTCTTTGCAAACAATAAACGAATTAGAAATACGCCTAGATGTTTTGCTTTCATTATTTACAAATAAAGATTTAGTAGGCACTACTACTAAGTTAAAAGAAAGCCTAATCGATATTTCCAATTATTTGTTTACCATACAATTTGATTCACCTGAAAGTATCTGGACTGATGAATTAAATGGATTACTAGCCAAACTGGAAAAGCAATTTAATGACCTAAAATCTAAAAACAATGCTTCTCTTCACCATGAATTTAAGCATTTTTTAGACAGCAAGGATATCTATCAATTAATTTCAGATATAAAAATGGAAGCACTAGAAATTGATAGAAGACAAAAATTGAACCAGCAAAAATACCTTGAAATGGATGCTGATGAACTAATAAAAACCACTGCAATTGACCTAATTAATAATCAACCCATTAGCGATTCAAAGGCTTTAGCTGTTCAAGAAAAAATTTATCAAAATTTTCAAGTTTTATCTAATGCCTTTTGGCAAGCCATTGAAGATCATCCTGACAAAGATAAATTAAGACTACCCTATTTTCAGTGGCTATTTAAATTTTCATCCTTTTTAGTTCCTAGTGATTTAGCACTAATTGAACCTAGATTAAAAAGCATTCAAGCTGAAGATTGGAAGATTATTGATATAAACCTGACAAATAATTTTGATAGATTAACTCATATTCAACCTTTTTTATCGGAATTTAAAAGACTTATTTCTACCCCATCCTTTTCAATGGGTAAATTGTTTTCCTTTTTTAAGGCAAACAAAGCTTATATAGATTTATTCAAAGCAGTATGTACTGACGCAAAATTAAATGATGTCGTTGCTTTAATTGAGTATGCTGAAAGCTTAAACAATGAAGCTTTACCTGAAGTATTTTATTACAGTATTTTCATTGGCACTGAACCTGAACTTTGGTTTAAAACGATTATTGAAAAAATAGACTATAAGCAAAAAATAGATTTATCAATGAAGGTTCTTTATGAATCTAGCACTAATGATTCACTTGGTAAGATTAAAGCTTTTTACCAAAAAGGCTTAAAATTACTTCCTGAGGCAATTAACCTTTTACTATATAAAGCACCAAAGGAAAATCCAAAAAATATTCTTGATACTCTAACAATCATTTTCAAGTATTCTACTGAGCATGAATTAAATTCAATTATTTCAGCACTTGATGAAGACATTATCTCTTTTACTATAGAACACGCTTTTCTAGGCCTAGATGATGAAGATATTATTTTTAGTCAAAATTGCCGGTATCTTTTACATCATTTATCTCTACTTGAAACTGATATTGATAATAACGCCATCCAATATATTAAAAGACATTTAGGTAAACAAGACTTAAGTCTTTTAGGTGATTCTCAGTTACAAAAAATAGCAGTGGATGTTTTAAAGGAAACGAATAGCCTGCAAGATGAAACCTTTAATGGGGTATGGATTCAGCGTTTAATTGAATCACCGCAATTTGTGGCAATAGCCACTCCTAAAATTTTACAAAATTTAATCGAACGTTATAGACTTATTTCTCTAAGGTTAAAACAAGATGAATTTACAGGCTTAAAACCGAGCATCAATGAATCTTCTGAAGAAAAAGAAAAAAGGTTAAAAAAGAAAGAAAGACTACTTGCCTTCAAGGTTGATGAAACTTTAAAAGCCTTATTTATACGCCTTGGAGATAACTGCATCTCTTATCCCGAGAGAAACGTTGCAACTAAAGCATTAGATGCTCGTAATAGCTTTTATGAAGCGAATGTTAAACATCTTGAAGAGAATGTTTTGTTTGATATAGCTAATTCCCTAGCTAGTTTTTTAACTGCTGGCAAAGGCGATATAGCCAAAGCACAATCACCCATACTAACCTTTATAACAAAGATTTTCCCCAATCGTAATTTTATACAAGATGAATTCTTGAAAAGAGAAAAAAGAGAAGTTTATCTATATAATGCAGATGGCGAAAAAATTGGTTTTTTAAATAAAATGAAGCTTGCAGTTTCATTGGAAGATGAGCCCAAACCATTAATTCTATCTTATCCTGAAGGATTTATTTTATATGATGATAAAAGAAATATTTTAGGGCAACTGACCATTGACAGCGACATTGATAATGAGCCTTTATTTGATAGCACAACCCTGATTTCGCTTTTGACAAGAATACCAATTGATGAATTAGAAAAAAATGAATTCACTCTCAATTTGCTAATAGAAAAATTACTAACCACTGGCAAGCTCAAGGACTTTTATCCAGATTGTCATCCTCAATTAAAAACCAGAATAGAGCAAAAAATAGCTGAATTTGATAAACCTATTTCTGCAGAAAATCTATTAACCTTTATTGAAAAAGCGTCATTAGATTCGCTCAGTTTAGTTTTTTCGACAATCAAACAAAAAGATAATATCAATATATTAGTTGAACATTCATTTGACTCTAACCTAGCAAGAGAAAAGTTGTTTAAAAAAGAAAATCTTCCCATTCTCTTTTCCTTAATTGAACAGCAGCCAAGCCAATTTTTAGCCACCTATTTACTGAAATACTACAATCGAACCTGGTTTAGCCATGGCATAGCCTTATTTGCAAAATGGGCTAAAGCAGAAGGTCAACAGAAAATCCTAGTTGAAGCATTGGCCATTCTTCGAAATACGGACGAAAAGGTTTTAACTGAAAGCACTTATGACCGTATTTTGCATACCTTGCTTGAAGAGGAGAATGCTAAAATTATTTGGACCGATTTTTTAGAGGCATTTGATCAAATCCAAAAAAATGATTCAGATTTAGCAAGCGATTTTAGCGCCTTTTACTTTAAGCAACATTGTTTACCTACAATTGGGCGTCTAAATAAAATGTCAGATTGGCAGTATAGTTATTCTTATCGCTTGATTTTACTTATTTATGCTAAGCAAATTAAACAACTCTTTCCTAAACAGGAGTTTCGTTATTTAGAAAAATCAGCATGGACAGAACAGGCTTTGAGAGAAATGAGCTATTTTGTCGTACAGCATATGCAACGCGGTCAAAAACTCGATGAAAATTTAAATATTGCCAAAAAAACACTGGCTAAATTAGTCTTTAGAACCGCTAACTTCGGACTTATTGATCTCTTTTATAATGAAGGGCAATTAAATAAAGCAATTTTTGGTATCGAACTTGAACGAAGCTTAGTCAATGCGATTGCAGCTAAAGATTTTTTACCCTTTAATTTAAAAACTAATATTCGAGAAGCATTTCAATCCGTTGAAGATTGGTTTAATGGCAAATCAGCAGCAGATCAGAAAAGTTGGGATTATTTAGTTCAAAACCAAGCTATCATTGATTGGAAAAAACTGAGTGATGAAACCTGGGAACACAATGAAAATTTAACATCAATGCCCTTAATAACCGCCTTTTTAATGAATTATTCAGGCCCTAAAGAACCAATAGCTAAATTAATTAATGATTATATTTCAACCCTACGTACCTCAACTTCATCACCTAAACTTTATCCCTTAACAAAAATTTTAGCTCTTTTCCCCAATAAAGATATTAGCCCTTGTCTATTTTCTAATTTAATTGATTTATTGACCCAAAAACCTAAATTGATGGATAAAAAGATATTTCATGAATTAGCTGAATTCTATTTAAAAACCACAGGGGATAAAGCAACATCAACTAGAAATGACTATGCATTAATTCAATATTTTGGTTTACATAAGAAATATCAATTAGTTCAGCAAGCATATAAACTCCTTAAAACAGAAACAAAGGACAACTTAACTAAAACCTTTAAAAAGGCTAAGAAAGAAGCAAAAGTAGAAGCAAAATTAGGCTCACGCAAAGATGCTTGGTACTTTATTATCTATCGCTTTTTTATGCGCCTTTTTAAGTACGGCATAATCGATAAACGCTCAAAAATGGTTACCTTTTGCGATGAAGAAACAAAAGAACCACCAATATCTTTGCCTGAAAAAATTGATACCGAGGTGCTTAATGGTAAATTAATTGCCAAACAAGTAGCCCATACAAAAAAAATTCAAGAGTTTAGGCAACGCCATGGAGGCACAATTGAGAGATTTAAATCTGAACAAATAGCTGCAGATGGTGTTAAAGTTGAGCCTTTAGAAAATCTATTTTCCCCTGGACTTTCCTTCTTTGAAAAAAGAGAGTCCCCCTTACCTACAGTAGTTGGTCCTAATTTAAAGTTAGTAGCCTCTATTTAAAATTTTCAACTCAGTTCAAAACGAGATACCGCGAATAAATCGGGACTAAAAGGAGGATGCCCTTCCTCATACCCACAAGGGAAAGAAGGTGGCAAGGAATAGATTCCCGCCTGCGCGGGAATGACAGAAAAGGGGGTAACTTAAACACCCCTTTTTTATACCATTTCCCCTATTGTTATTCTTAGCTTCAGCGGGAATCCATGGTGCAGTCAAAGATCAAAGTCATCACATCAACGTAATAGGTCACGCCCCGTTGTTGGAAGTAGCACGAACGGACAAATTTGAGTACAGGTTGCGATAAAATCTCTCGAAAAATGCGCAGCATAGCTGTCTATGTGAGTGGTTTTTCGAGAGATTTTATCGCAAGATGTGCCAAATATGGCCGTTTCATGAATAGGGCT
>JAIUOG010000111.1 GCA_020161725.1 Pseudomonadota bacterium | reverse complement strand
ATGCAGAATTTTTTGTTTTTGCTACCAAGTACTTTGAAATCAAAAGAAGTTCATTAATTGTAGGCCTAATAGGCAAATGCCTTAGCTCAGACCAAATGCTCATAATAAAAAGTTTAGATGGAGTAGCAGGAAGGCAAAAATCAACCAATTGTTCAATATCTTCATCAGTGAATTGCTTTCCCCTTTTACCACTGCCAAAAGTGGATAAAAGAACATAAAGCCGTTTTTTAATTTCAGCATCGCCAGGATTTTTATGATCATTTAACTTTTTTTCAATTAGCTCAAAAGCCTTAAGATAAGTAGATTGCCCTGCTCTGTAATTTTGAGTCGAAAGATAACGTAGTACACAAGCAATCCTGTTATCTTTAGCATATGAAAGATCAACATTTCTTCCAATTTGATCTTTGTCTGTTCTAAAAACGGCTTCTTCTAGCCCAAAGTCTAAATCATGGGTAACTCTATCACTAAAAACACCATATTTAACACTATTAATTGCATCTTTCAGAGTACCTAATTCAAGCTTCATCGCTTCAGAAACTAATTTAAAACCCTCATAACGCGAAGCATAAAAAGCTCCCAAGGGATCTAAGTCCAAACCATAAGGAGAAAGTATATGAAATTGCTCAACTATATCGAGCGAATTAGCTAAAATAGTAAGAAGCCTATCTAAACCTACTCTCATATCGACTATATTTTTTAATGGGCAGTGAAGAGGTAAATTCAAAGAAGGATGCAATTCCTGTAATTTATTACAGAAAAAACTAAAGGCCTCAACTAAATGCGATAAATTAGCCCATCTGTTCTTAGGATTATTTTCGTCAAGATGCTTGTATTGCAAATTAGCAACATGTTCTTTACTTAAAGATAGCCACCAATTTGTTTCTGCTGGAGATAACGTCATTAATTTTTCGATTGCTTTTTTTGAGTCTTCAGACATTAACTCATTAAGGTTATTTGAAACATCAAGAAAACAAGATTTAAAACTAGTAAAAAACGTATCCCCTTTTATTTTTTTTAATTTTTCAAGTAAGTTTAAAAATTCAGCCAGTTCAGCAGGACCTTTTTGGTAAAGAATTTCGGTTAAAGCAATTAAATTGCTTTTAATGAGTTTATCCCCAAACAAACCTTTAATTTGCCCCTTAATGTTTTCTGCTTGGTTGTCAAAAATTTCTTCAATAATCGCATCTAAAACTAAATAATCCTCTTCTTTACTATCCATATCGCGAAAGAAAAAGAAATGCTCTATACATTCATCAAGGCTGGGTTTAGCCCCTTTTTTATCAGCATAAATTTTGTCATAAAGCGATTTAGCCTTGTCTCTGGAAATAAATTGCAAAATATTACCAGCCCATTGATTGGAAGCTAAAGGCTTGGAAAGTTGGATAGTAAGAGGGGATTCATTTGGATTGATAACTGGCTCAAACTGCTCATAAATCAGTACAACATTGCCATTGTCATCTTGAGTTAAAGCAAAGCCTTTAGGTAAATTATCAGGATGTATTCCATATTGAAAATCTTTTAAATTTTCAATAATTTTTTTTGCAGCAAGAAAACTTATTTTTTTAATTCCATATTTAAAATGTTCGGAATCAGTGCCAGTGATAAGCTCCCAACATTGTTCAGGGGTTATAGTAGGATGCTTGTGATTAATAAGCAAAGTCGATATTAACAACTCATTCATAAATTCTGTTTTATCAAGTAGTCGGTCTCCCCCCATATAGGGGACAAACTCTTCTTCACTTAAATTTTCTTCCTCAGGTAAATTATCATCAATAGCAGTTTGAACTTGTTGCTGAACTTGTTGTTGCACCTGTTGCTGCTGTTGTTCCTGTACTTGAATATCAACATCTAAAGTACCTAAGGTATTTCCCCAAATGGCTTTACCTATTTTGCCTAAACGTTCTGGCTCTTTTTTCTTTTCACCTAACTTGGGTTTGACATCCCCTGTTTTGTTTCTTTTATTATCTAATGCAAGATTTTCTAACTCTTTTAATGTCTGCTTAAGAGGTAAATTTATCTGGACCCCATCTTCTTGTAAGCTATCGCCGGTATTCATCTCTCTAAAAGAAACTAAGGTCGAATAACCCTTTTCTTTGATAAGAGCGATTAAATCATCAATGATTTTTTTATCTAAATTATCAAAAGAGCTAAATTCAAACTCTAATTTATCTAAGGGCTTATGTTCTGTTGCAGCAAGAATCCCTTCAATTTTTGCGTACAAATCACTTAGATCAGAGTTATCATTAATACCTATAATAATTTGTTTAAAAGGAAAAAAAGGCCTGCTTGACGCTAAATGAAGCCGCAAAATATCAAGTATTTCGATAGGGTTATAATCTGTTTCATTACCATGAAAAGTACTAAATATATTATTAAATTCGTTATCAACAAAAAGAAACTCATTTTCAACAATATATTGTAAAAATTGTTTCAAACTCAAAGCAGCTATTTCATCGGAAGCCTCGGTATCCTTAAGACTAATCCATTGAATTGTATTGGGCTCTTCTGTATTTTCTGTAAATAACCTTGCTTTAAATAAAGCCCCCCAAGGATTTAAGCCTGGTTTAATAGGCACTTCTTCTAAGGCTAACAATTTATTCCTGGCATTAATTATTTTTAAATAATTTTTAAGTTCAAGAGCATCTGAAGTTAGATTAATTCTCAAAGGTAAATTATCTAATTCTTGATAAAAAAATGGGGGCTCAATATCAGCAATATTGACTAAGTTAATATTAGTAATCGCTTCATTATGTCTAAATGTTTCAAAAAGAATAGCAATGACAATCTTTTTATCGTTTTCGTCTTTAACATCTAAGGCTTTAAATATTGTATCTAAATCTAATTCAACATCTGGGCTTGTTTGTTGTTGAAATTGTTTAATTAAATCGCTATCAGCAAAGGCTTTCGCTTTTTCGTCGATTGCAGCTAATTTTTGTAGGTTTTCAGCGGTCAGTTTTTGATTAGCCCTAATGCCCGCTATTTGAGCCAAATAAGGCGAAGATAAAGAAAAAAGTAAACCTTCAATTAAATTTGTTTTAACTCTTGGCTTCTCTTTATCTAAAAAAGCCTCAAGCTCATTTTCTTTTAAAGCGGTTATTTCAGCAGGTGAAAGAGATTGTTGACTTAACAAAAGCTGATATAAAGAGTCTCTTTGTTCAGTGGGGCTAACCGCTTCCAGGAATTTTTTAGCGTCTATTGGTAATTCATTTTGATATTGCTGAACCACATTCTGTAAAGCAGCATAACCACTTAAATAAGCATTTCTCTGCTCATTTGTACCCTCAATATTAATGTTGGGCTTGGAATAGGGAAAAGCCTCATAAATTTCTAAATTCGTTGCATCAGTAAAATCCCCTATTTGCACTCTAAACTTTAAGGCTTTTTCTATTATTCGCTTTACTTTATCCTTTTCAGGTGTTGATAAAAAAAGGCTGTCTTTATAATTAACTGAAATTTGAGGAGGTTTTGTCGTTGGATCAACGCTCACAATCATACTTGCCCAATGTGCTCCACGCGAATTAAGCTTGCTATATCCATCCTCACCAAGATTTACTAAAAGGGAAATTAAATAAGGTTTTTTAGGTTGGTCTAAAGCATGTTTGTTGCGCTCATGATTTAATAAAAGACCAATGTCTTCTGCATTTAAGGAAACAATATGAGCCCCTTTATTAGGTAAATCAAAAATAGCTAAGGCTCGTTGTAGGTCAACCTCGGTTAACCATTCTTCTTTTTTAACTCGACCTAATAAAAATTTTTCAAAAAGATCCTTTTTATTTTTTTTAGATGGCTCAATATCGATATCTGCCTGTCTTTTTGAGCGCCAATCTATCCAATTCGCTTTCGCTTTTAATAAATTAAAATCAAGCTCATAACTTTCATCCTCTTCATTTTCTTTAACTGAGACATATTGAATAAAGATTTCATAGAGGCGAGCAAAATCAACTGCATTTTTAAGAGATAGTTTTTCATTAGCTAAAGAGCTAAGCGATAAATAGGCTTCATTGCCTTCTTCAAATTGTTTTAATCCTTGACGTAGAGGCTCTTTAATAGTTAATTTTTTATTAGATGCTTTCCCTTGCAAAATTTGGAGCAAAGCTTGGGAGCCAGCTTCTGAATGAGAAACTGCTATTTTTTTTAAATCAGCGAGTTCAATTTCACCATTTATAATTGCTTGATGTAAAATTAGCATTCGTTTAAGAAATAACTCACTCTGTTTTTCTAAATTATCATTAGAAAATAAGGGCATGCCTTGTTCCTCTTTTAATAAGCATCTACATATTAAAAATTAGCACAAGAACATTAAGTTTTCCTTAAGCTCACTCAATTAGTTGTAGTAATTTAAAGGTCTAACTAAATAGGCAGAACAGCCGCTAATAATTGTTTGGTATACGCTTCTTTGGGATGTTGTAGGAGGTTTTCCGTATCATTTTGTTCAACTAAGAGTCCCTTTCTCATTACCAATACTTCATCAGCAAAATAAGATACAACTGCCATATTATGAGTGATGAATAAATAAGCTAAATCATTTTGTATCTGAAGCTCTTTCAATAAATTTAGAATTTGGGCTTGTACTGAAATATCCAAGGCAGAGGTTGGTTCATCTAAAATTAAAATTTCAGGCTCAACGGCCAAAGCTCTGGCAATACAGATTCGCTGCCTCTGGCCACCAGAGAATTGATGAGGATAACGATAGAGGCTATTAGCAGGCAAATTGACCTGTTCTAGTAATTCTTTCAATTTGGATTTGATTTTACTTTTAGAAAAACCTAAGGCAATCATCCCTTCAGCAATAATATCAGCCACATTTTTACGTGGGTTCATCGAAGAAAAAGGATCTTGGAAAATGATTTGGATTTTTTGTCGATACTCATTTAAAAAATGACCTGCTTTATTAAAAATAGATTGCCCTTGGTATAAAACCTCACCACTTTGCCTGGGAATTAATCCTAAAATAGCACGGCTTAAAGTGGTTTTGCCGCAACCGGATTCACCAACCAAAGCTAAGGTTTTCCCTTTGTATAAATTAAATGAAAGCGAATCAACCGCCTTAAAAGGAACCTCTTTAGAAAAGATATTTTTTTTCTCGGAAAAATAAACTGATAAGTCCTTTACCTCTAACAATAGTTCACTGTTTTTAAGGAGAGGCCATGCTGTCTGCTGACTATTTTCTAAGGGAGGCAAGGATTGATGTTCAGGGTAAAGATGACAGCGTACCAATCTCTCTTCTATTTTCTGTAGTTTGGGCTCCTTTGAAGAGCAAATATCAAAAGCATAAGGGCAACGTGGGTGAAAGGAACAACCTGAAGGGAGCGCATTTAAGCTTGGTACAACGCCTTTAATTGACTGTAAAAATTGCTTTCGTTTGTTGATATTAGGTAAGGATAACAACAACCGTTCAGCATAAGGATGTAACACTTTTTTAAAAAAATCGTTAGTCTTTGCATGCTCAACTATTTGACCTGCATACATGATATAAACCCTGTCAGCAACAGCTTTAACAATACTTAAATCATGGGTAATTAACAAAATGCTCATTTGATACTGAGCTTGTAATTTTTTTAACAAGTCTAAAATTTGTGCTTGTATTGTGACATCAAGAGCAGTAGTTGGTTCATCCGCAATTAAAAGACTAGGCTTTGAAGCCAAGGCCATAGCAATCACAATACGCTGCTTTTGCCCGCCGGATAACTGATGGGGATATTGTTTAAGCCGTAATTCAGGCTCGGATATCTCGACTTCTTTTAATAGTTCAATCAGTCTTTCATTATGATTTCGAGCCTTTCTTTCATGCCAAGGCAAAGCCTCCAAAAGCTGATGTCCAATGGTTAAAACAGGGTTTAAAGCCGTCATAGGCTCTTGAAAGACCATCGCCACAGACCTACCTCGATGCGTTCGCATTAAGGATTCAGGCAGAGCAAACAAATCCTCATCATTTAAGCAAAACTCACTGTCTTTACCATACGCAACCGAGTTAGGTAAAAGGCGCATTAAAGACAAGGCCGTCATCGATTTTCCACAACCAGACTCACCCAATAAGGCTACCGTCTCACCCGCTCGAATAGAAAAATTAAGTTCAGATATCGCAGGAATCGTTTTTTTCTTAGTTTGAAAAGCAAGGTTTAACGATTTAACTTTAGCAATTTCAGTCATGGAAAAATCTTTTAATAAGAATAAATTACTCTAACAAGAGCCAAAGGGTTCTGCAATGTTAATTGGAAAACAACGTTGTTAGAAAGGAAGCGGCGCAAACCTAGTGCAACTAGCCAGAGTGGACAAGCTATTACTACATTTATGCTCTATAATAGAACTAACAGTTCCATATTTAATCTCGAGGTTTTCATGCCAGGCTTGTTAATTAAAGATGCAACCAGTGATAGTAGTATTTTAGCAACGGTATTTGCGCATCTAGCAAGACATAAAAACATGGCAGTAGATATGATGGGCGAAGGGGCTGTTTCAGGTTTATCTAACCGAATTTATAAAAGTACAGAGGAAGCAGAAGCAGTGGCTCTTAGCTTTATTCAAAAATTAAGAGATAGGGCTATTTCACTAGCTGATAGCCAAGAAGATAAAGACTATATAAAACAGTTTTATAAAACGATAGAAAATATGGCTGTGGCTAAGCTTAATGGTAAGGGAGCTGGCATTAACGCCATTATAAAAAATGAATTTCAAAATTTTTGTGATAATTGTGCTTTAAAACCTGATGATGATGCCGGGATAGAAATGGCTATACAAAATAGAGAGGCTAAAGTTTTTGTAGAAAATGAATTAGGTTTGGAAGTACAAGCTAAAAGTAAACGAAATAATAAAGATATTTTTAAACAAATTAAAGAAGCCTTTAATCATAAAACAGACAAGGTTATCGATCATATCAGTTCCTCACTTTTTCTTGAGCAAAATGGGCAAAAAATTCAAGATCAGAATAGAGCCATGAGCCTCATCAAATCAGGTCAGGCTTTTACTTCAACAGGACAACTTAAGGAAGGGTTTAGCCTGGATACACGTTCTATCATTAGGGGCATGAATTTTGGTAAACTAACATCTTTAGAAGAATTTCTTTTAAACTCAGCTATTATTACAAGCACCAATGATTTTGCTAAAAGTGTAAGGCCGGATCCCGATGCTGATTATGAAGATCCTACTGTGATAGCGAATGTTGCTTTAGGTCGGTTAGCCCAAACTCATTTTGCGATGATGATGGGTGATAAGGAAAAAGAAAGCTTATTGCGTGAGGTTAGGACTTTAGCTAAGAAAATACAAAAGTTAGATAATGATGCCACTCTAACATCGACGCATACTCCTGCAAACGCAGAGGATGCGAACGCAATGAGTCGGGCAACAAATTCATTAGCAAGTACGGTTAATCATATGGCAATGTCGGTGATAACTGATTTGAAAAAACCACCCTCAACACCGACAACCCCAACTTCAACCTGGCAAATAGCAGCGCCTTCTGCTTTTAATAAAGGAGGGCAAGTACCAACGACTACTTCAAGCTGGAAACGTGCTTTAACTGAGGCAAAAAAATTATCAAACGTTGAATCAGATGAAACACAGATTCATTCTGTTTCAAAGAAATAGCTATTCACCCACTCTGTTTATTTAATCTTAAAAGAAAACTTAATATTTTTTCTCTAAAATATTGTAGTAATAATTCCGCTTCAGCTTCTGTTGATAAGGATTGGTCATAAA
>JAIUOG010000110.1 GCA_020161725.1 Pseudomonadota bacterium | reverse complement strand
TGAATGTCTTTCGAAAATAATTTGTGGGTACCGATAACAATATCAGTTCGCCCATCTTTTAATGATTCAATGACTTTGTTTGATTCTTTAGCTGATCTAAACCGCGATAATAATTCAATTTGTACGGGAAAATCGGCAAACCGGTCACGAAAGTTCTCAAAATACTGGCCAGCTAGCAACGTAGTGGGGACTAAAATACAAACTTGTTTGCCATTTTGCACAGCAAGAAAAGCTGCTCTCATGGCAACTTCCGTTTTTCCAAAGCCGACATCACCACAAATAAGTCTATCCATTGGTCTTGGTGAGCCTAAATCTTTAATAATAGCATCGATGGCTGTGAGCTGATCAGCTGTTTCTTCAAAAGGAAAGCCTGCTGAAAATTGGCGATAATCTTCTTCTGGAAAATCATAAACCATCCCGGGCTTAGCTTCCCTCTTAGCGTAAATATCAAGTAATTCAATAGCAACATCATGAATTTTTTCCTGCGCTTTTTTCTTTTCCTTTTGCCAGAGATCGGAGCCTAATTTATGTAGGGGCGCATTATCATGATTTTGCCCGGTGTAACGGCTAATTAAATGTAAAGATGTCACTGGAACGTAAATTTTGTCGTCGCCTTGATAAGCAAGAATCAAGAATTCATTAGCAATTCCGGCATTCTCAATCATTTTTAAGCCTTGATAACGACCAATACCAAATTGTAAATGCACCACTGGCGCATTAAGCTGTAGTTCAGCCAAATCACGGATAATTAAATCAGGATCCACTGCTTTTTGAGTAGAGCGCCTCTGAGGTGTTGCGGTATCGCCAAATAGCTGTGATTCCACAATAATCGCTAATTGCCTATCTTTTAATTCAGCACCTGAAATTAAAGGGCCTGTTGTTATACAAATTTTCTCATTTGAGGAAAGAAAATCAAACCATGAGTTTTTTATGACGGCAGCAATATTATCTTCTTTCATTAAATCTAATAAAACTTCACGACGTCCTGCACTTTCAACAACAATAAGATAACGCTTGTTATTATTCTGTAAATATTGCTTTAGGTTAGAAAGCTTATCTTCAGCTTGCCTTTTGATAGGCAGAGCAGGGGCTTTTTCAATATTAAAATTGAGATGGGCACCTTTTATATCAATTTTATCTTCAAAAAAGCGTAATTGCTGATGTTTTCTTGCTTGAGTAAGAAATTCATCAGAAGTTAAAAAGCAAGCTTCAGGTTTAAGAATGGGGCGTGAAATATCATAAGAACGTTGTTCATGACGCGCAGTTAATTCTTGCCAAAATTCTATGGCGTTATCATGAATTTTCCCTACTAAAGAAACACTAGCATTTTCTTTTAAATAATCAAAAATAGTGGCGGTAGTATCGAAAAAGAGAGGCAAATAATATTCGATGCCACTTGGAAATTGCTGATTGGTTACTGATTCATAAATAGGGCAAAGCATAGGATTGCCTGTGAATTGTTCCCTGAAGTTTTTTCTAAAAAGGGCAATGCTTTCCTCATTCAGTGGAAATTCTCTAGCGGGTAAAACGGAGACTTCTTCTATTTTATGAAGAGTTCTTTGCGTCTCAGTATCAAAGGTACGTAAACTTTCTATTTCATCATCAAATAATTCAATACGAAAAGGTAGAGAGGACCCCATAGGATAGACATCAAGTATAGAACCTCTTACCGCAAATTCACCATGCTCTAAAACCTTATTCACAGAGTAATAGCCAGCTTGTTGAAGTTGAGACCTAAATTGTTCCAAATCAAGGCTTTGACCCGTTTTTAAAAATAAAACATTTTGTTGTAAAAAGGCTGGCGGGCAAAGTCGATGCATCAAGCTGCTAATTGAACTTAATACAATGGCATTGGTACTTTGCTGTAAACGACTTAAAGTTGAAAGTCGTTCTGAGATAATGTCCTGATGAGGAGAAAATTGGTCGTAGGGTAGGGTTTCCCAGTCAGGAAATAATAAAATTTCTTGCTTATCTTGGTCTTCTTTTAAAAAAAATTTTAATTCTTCCAATAACTGATTAGCACTGAGATTATTTTCTGTAACAATTAATTTAATTCCAGTTGTTTGGCTGCAATATTGGGCTAAGGCTAGAGAAAGGCTTGCTCCATGGAGCTGGCCAAAACTATGTTTTGATTCAAGCTTGGGATAAGAAAATAAAGCGCTTTGCATACCATCATTAGAGATTTGAAAAAGGGGACTAAGTATACAATAAAGCGCATTATTTTAAAAACGCGGTGTTTCTCCATCATGAAGATTTGAAAGTACTTGAGATTTAGCTTCTTGTAAGGATTCATTTAAGGGGGAAGGAAAAAAGCTAAGGCCATATTTAGTGATTAAAGCGGCACTAGATCCACAGAGAATACCTGCGCTAAAGTTTAAAAAATGTTTTAGAAAACCCTCAGCTAATTTAGGACAAAAGCGTGCACTAACAACAAACCCTGCGCAAAATCCTGCTATTGCTGTAAGGCTAATTGCAGTTGAAAGATTAAGAATTAAACTTGAAAGTAACGATTTTTTCTTTAGCGTTTTTATTATTTCCTGGCAATCCTTATCATAGTTGGACATTAGGTTATCAGGCTCTTCTAGTGAATATTTTAAATCTTTATAAAGTTGTATTGTTCTAGCTTTAAGGGTGGAAATTAAAAGAGGTTCATAATTACATAAACGTTGAATCCTTTGCCATAGGTTAGAAATATGTTTTTCAATTTTATCATTAAAAAGATCTTCATCTTCTTTGCATTTTATTTGGAAATCCGAAATATTATTTTTTTCAATAGTTGGATATCGAGTTAAAAAAGAATTAAAAAAATGCTCATCAAATTGACCATTTAGCTCATCCCTATAGATTAAATGAATCTGTGAGCAGGGGAACTCTTCATGTAATTTTTTTATTTCTGTATAGAGATCTTCAGGCGTATATTTCCAAGGTTCGTCTATTGCATAACAAATAAGATTTACGTCAAACCTTTGTTTTTTAGGGGGTAAATGCTCATTGATTAAAAAATTTTGACCAATTCTTGCAGTGACTAATTTATTGATATCACTATATTTTCCAGTAAGATAAATTTCAGGCATAATTCCATTTGCGCTTAATTAAAATATTCATTGTATATGAATATACTTTAAGCACAATTGCTATCTCCAAACTTTTAGTTTGGAGAAGCGGGTAAGTCATCATAAAAACGATTGTTGTCATTCTAACTTTTTCTGCCCCGACCACATCGATACTTTTTAAAATATCATTTATTTCATTGTGTATATTAGGATCAATACTAGATAAAACAGCCGGTAGATCCTGAGTTTCCCCGAATAAATCAATTGAATTCTAGAGCAAGGAAATTCTTATGGGCTCTTTGGATCTACTACATATATTTCAGTTACAGTATTTGTCATATTACAGCCTATATAATTATGAAATTTATAAATTATATACAGTTAGCATATTAATGCGTCAGAACTAGAGTTTAGTCTGCTAATTTATAAACAATAAATAATTAGCTAATAAACCACCTATTAAACCAAATAAATGTCCTTCCCAGGAAACCCCTTTTTTGCCAGGGAATATCCCTAAAAATATCCCTGCAAAATAATAAAGGCTTAATAAGCCTAAAATAATAGCTGTAAAGGAACTTTGTTTAACAATATCAGCAACTAATAATCCCCAATAGCCTGTGATGATGCCACTAGCCCCAATGTGAATACCGGGTTTAGCGAAGCACCAAGTAAGAAAACCACTGATAATGCCAATAATAATGGTGGCCTCTAAGAAAAAGGGTAAGCCATTAATCAGAAGAAAATCGGCCAGGACAAACAGGGGGATGGAATTAAAAAAGAGATGATTAAAATCAGCATGAAGAAAGGGGGAAAAGAATATACCTAAAAGTCCTCTTAAACGTCTTGGGATAATACCTAAATAAAGCAATTTGTTATTGAAAAAAAGTCGATTTATAAAAAACACTACCCAAGGAATAGCTATTATCGTTAATAGAACATTGGCATTAATTTTGGTTTGATAAATAATAAAATTAATCGATGTTGTTATATCTTCAATTATCATTTGTTAAAACCTCGCAATGAATTAGCCCCTTATGTAAGCGCACTTCTATCCTATCTCCTTTGTGCACCATATTGCTTTCTGTTAATACTTTGCCATGAAAACTTGCAATAGCATAACCTCTATCCAAAGTAGCAAGAGGGCTTACCGCTTGTAGTGTTGCTAGTTGGTTGGTAAAACCTTGTTTTTTTTGATGCAGGATAACTTTCATTAAATTTAGCAGCTTAGATTCTAGTAAATGAATCTTTGCTCGATTAGCTTCTAAACGTTTTCTTGGGTTTTGCGCCTTTAAATGGAGGCTTAGGAAGTTTAATTTAGCTTCTTTATTTGTAATCACTGTTCTTAAATGCTGTTTTAGTTGCCTTTCAAAATAATCTAAGGTTTGCCAATAGCGGTTGATGAGTTGCTTTGGATTAGATAGGGCTAAAAATTTATTATGCAGTTGTAGGGCTTTATATTCTCTATTGCGATGAACTGCTGTAGCCATTCTTGATATCGCAAGCTTGATAGTTGCTATTAAATCAAATTGATTAGGAGTAACTGCTTCTGCTGCGGCAGTAGGGGTGGCGGCTCTTAAATCAGCAACAAAATCAGCGATGGTAAAGTCTGTTTCATGACCGACTCCAGAGACAATCGGAATAGGACAGCGGGCGATTTTAAGAGCAAGTTCCTCATTATTAAAAGCCCATAAGTCTTCAATGCTGCCGCCACCTCGGGCTAAGATAAGCACATCGGCTTCATTTTGTTTAATTGCAAAATCAAGCGCCCTTTGCAAATAAAAGGGGGCATCTTTACCCTGAACTTCAGAAGCATAGATTTTAATCTGGGCTAAAGGATAGCGTCTTGCGATGGTAGTTAACATATCTTGCAAAGCAGCACCAGTAGGGGAGGTAATGAGGCCAATTGTTTTAGGGTAACTAGGAATTGCTTTTTTCGGCCTTGTGAAAAGCCCTAAACTATCTAACTTGGCCTTTAATGCTTCGAATTGGCGGTAAAGTTCACCAAGGCCTGCTTCTTCAATACTTCGAACAATTAACTGATATTCACCTCGTGCTTCATAAAGGCTTAAACTGCCTCGCGCAATAATCTGCATACCTTCTTTAAATTGCTTAACAGAGCCTAGGTGATAATTACGAAAAAAGGCGCATTTAATCTGAGAGTTACTATCTTTAAGTGTAAAATAAAGATGGCCGGAGCTTGGGCAGGATACATTCGATAATTCGCCTGTTACAGATACTTCTCCAATTTCTGTTTCGAGAAAGGAGCGAATTTGACGGTTAAGCTGGCTTACAGTCAACGCAGTTTTTTCATGAAAAATCATATTGCCCTTATATTGGTAAATTGCCATTGTTTTTACAAAGGCTGAGTTTGGACTATTATTCCTGGATTCCGGGACCAAGTCGAGGAACGTAGGGAGGGGGAACCTGAATTACTTCGATTCCCTTCTCAAATTTATTTTACGCTATTCTTCTACGTCTTTGCGAGCTTTGGCGTAGCAATCCAGCACGGTGGCCCATTGTAAATCTGAACTAGATTGCTTCGCTAGCGCTCCCAAAGACGAGGAAGAGGGCATCCTCTTTCTACTCCCGATTTATTCAGATCGCCCTGGAAGAAAACGTTTTTTTGTCTGGCTAAAATGCTGCAAATGTGCTACATTTAGTATAAGAAAACCATTAGGACTTGTTATGAGCAGAGCAGCCTCAATACATGCCAGGATTGATCCGACTTTAAAACATGATGCCGAAAAAATTTTACATCAGTTAGGATTAAACACGTCTCAGGCCATAAATGCATTTTATGCGCAAATTGTTCATGTTAGAGGGATTCCTTTCGAATTAAAGTTGCCTTCCGAAAAAACTATAGCAGCTATGAAAGAATTAGATGCTGGCAAAGTAAAAACCTATGATTCCATGCAGGACTTATGGAATGAAATAGATAATGAGTAATATATTAAAACTTGCGCCAAGTACACAGTTTAAAAAAGACTTAAAAAAAGTAATGAAACAAGGGAAAGATCGGAAATTAATTAACGATATTATTGAAAAATTACAACACAGAGAGCAACTTCCACAAAATAATCGAGATCATGCTCTGATTGGAGATTATAAAGGTTATAGAGAATGCCATATTACACCGGATTGGCTGTTAATTTACCGTATAAAAAATAATAATTGCGTTGAGTTATTAGAGTTGACAAGGACAGGCTCTCATTCCGAATTATTCCGATAGAATTTGAGAAAAATAATAAGGAATTTAACTCTCTTAATTTATTGGGTATTAACACATACATTAGCCAATCATCAATGTCGTGTTGCGACAACCGTTGGCTTAATCAGATCCTTAAATCAAGTGATTTTTAGCGTGATTGCGCTAGGGTAACATTTTGCCTCCATTCATTCTATAAATAATACCTGATAAACTCTTTTATATTTTTTACTTGAGAGCCTAAAAATGTCTGAAACAGAACTATCAACTAAGGTATGGCAAAATCCTACTTATTTTCTTGCATTTGGGTTTGGTAGCGGCTTAATGCCAATAGCGCCGGGCACTTGGGGAACTATAGCTGCAATTCCTCTCTATTTATTAATTTCTAGCTGCCCTTTAGTTTGTTATTTATTTTTAACCTTCATTGTTTTTCTCATCGGCGTTAAACTGAGCGATGATGTCTCCAAAGAACTAGGTTTTCACGATTTTTCAGGCATTGTTATAGATGAGATAGCTGGCTTTCTGCTTACAATGACAGCAGCGCCTGTCAATGCCTTATGGATAGTGATTGGTTTTTTACTTTTTCGTCTTTTTGATATTTGGAAACCACAGCCTATTCGCATGATTGATAAAAAGGTCAAAGGTGGTTTAGGTATTATGTTAGATGATATTTTAGCTGCTGTTCCGGCCTGGATTATTTTGCAGTTATTGATTTTAGGATTTGGCAAATGAATGAGAATCATAAAGAGCTATTAAGTATAGCCTTAACCGTTAGCATTGTTTTATTTAGTATTTTTATTGTCCATCGTTTTATACCGTCAATGGTTTGGGCAGCTATTATCGCTATCGCAACCTACCCACTCTATAAAAGGTGGAGATTGTATTTTGGGTCTAATCAAAATCTTTCTGCCTTACTTTTCTCTTTTGTTTTTGGGCTTTTATTACTTTTACCCTTAAGCTGGTTAATTAGCCTTGTTGTGATGGAATTGCAATTATTCATAAATTATTTGCATCAAGTGAATAAGGTAGGCGGGCCTGCTCCCGAATTATTGCAGCGTCTTCCTATTTTTAAAAATGAGCTGATAAGTTATTGGGAAACCAATGTTGGTCATCCAGGTAATGTGAAATCCTTGTTATCAAATTTACATTTATCTTTGACACCAGCAAGTTACTATATTAAACAAGTTGGTATTAATTTGGCGCACAGGAGTTTCCAACTAGGCTTTACTTTGCTTAGCCTCTTTTTTTTCTACCGAGATGGTGATGTATTATTTCAACAAATCAACCAAATAGGCGAATATTGTTTAGGAAAGCGCTGGTACCGTTATGCGCATAAATTACCCTCTGCTTTAAGGGGGACTGTTAACGGCACCATTTTTGTTGGTTTAGGTGTTGGTATTTTAATGGGGCTTTGTTATTTGTTTGTAGGTGTTCCTGCACCTACTTTATTCGGTTTTATAACGGCTTTTGCAGCGATGATTCCTTTT
>JAIUOG010000109.1 GCA_020161725.1 Pseudomonadota bacterium | reverse complement strand
TTGTAAAAGCCTTTCAGTTTCTCTGCGGTATGAATTAAAAGTACCTTGGCTACCAATATAACTTTTTAGAAAATTAAGACAATAATAAAAATCATGGCGCATTGCGTCAGGAAAAATCGCATTTTCCATATTTTTATGTAAATAGTTGATACTATCAAAAAGGGGTAATAATTTAATTTTCATGAGAATAATTTTAGCCAAGAGAGGTCATATGCTAAAGAAAAGAAGAAAGAGTAGCAATTTTTAAAAAACTAAAACATGTACAAAAGTACAAACTTGTTTATTTACAAACAAAAATGTAATCAATTTACCTATAATTAAAAAATTAATGAAGAAGGTTATTGACCTAAAAGTCGGTTATGAGTATTATCACCGCTCTGTCATAGCGACAGGGTAATAACGGGGTGTAGCGCAGTCTGGTAGCGCGCCTGCTTTGGGAGCAGGATGTCGGGAGTTCGAATCTCTCCACCCCGACCAATTTGCGCCTGTAGCTCATCTGGATAGAGCATCGGCCTTCTAAGCCGAGGGTAGCAGGTTCGAATCCTGCCGGGCGTGCCAGCCTTTGTGCGGATTCATGTTTGAAGTTTGGCGATGATGGTGAGCGTAGCTCAGTTGGTAGAGCCCCGGGTTGTGATCCCGGTTGTCGTGGGTTCGAGTCCCATCGTTCACCCCAATATTAAAAACTTTTGTGAAATCTAGTTTAGATATTACAATAGTAAAAGTTTGATTATCCACCTAATATGCGAAAGTGGCGGAATTGGTAGACGCACTGGATTTAGGTTCCAGCGGGGTGACCCGTGAGAGTTCGAGTCTCTCCTTTCGCACCATTACACATCATAAAAATCTAATAAGAGGTGAGTAGATGCAAGTTTCTGTTGAGAGCCTTCAAGGTTTAGAACGCAAAATAACAGTTTCTGTACCTTCGCAAAAAGTTGAAGAAGAAGTTAGTCTCCGTTTACGCAATCTTGCCCGTAAAGTCAAAATGGATGGTTTCCGTCAAGGTAAAGTGCCATTAGATTTAGTTAATAAACGTTATTCTCACGATGTTCGAAATGAAGTAACTCGCGAAATGGTTCAATCTACCTTATTTGAAGCATTAAAAGAAAAAGATCTAGTACCTGCAGGTATGCCTGAAGTTGAGCCTTTACAAATTGAAGAAGGCAAGGACTTTGAGTACAGTGCTAAATTCGAAGTATTACCTGAAATTAAAATCAACGAATTAAATAAAGCTGAAGTTGAATCTGTTCATGCTGAAGTCAAAGACAAAGATGTTAATGACATGATTGAAAAGTTACGTGAACAAAATAAAAACTGGAAAGAAGTTGATAGAGCAGCTAAAGATGCTGATAAAGTAGTTATCGATTTTGAAGGTTTTGTTGATGATAAAGCATTCCAAGGTGGAGCAGCTAAAGGACATGAGCTTGTTTTAGGTTCTAAGTCTATGATTCCTGGCTTTGAAGAGGGCATTATTGGTCACAAAAAAGAGAAAGAGTTTGATATCAGTGTTGAGTTCCCAGCTGACTACGGTCATGCAGAACTAGCTGGCAAAAAATCGGTTTTCAAAATTACTATCCATACTATTTTTGAAGGTGTCCTTCCTCCTTTAGATGATGAATTTGCAGCAAAATTCAATCTAAAAGAAAAAGGTATGGACGCGTTAAAAAAAGATATTCAAGAAAACATGGAAAGAGAACTTGAAAGACGTGTTAGCTCTATGAATAGAGAAAAAGCGTTTGATAAGCTCCTAGAGCTCAATCCAATCGATTTACCTAATACTATGGTTGACAGTGAAATTGAGCATTTAAAACATGAAATGTATCATCGCTTATTTGGCAATGAGCATTCTGACAATGAGCAAATTCCTGATTTCCCTCGTGAATTGTTTGAAGAGCAAGCTAAGCGTCGCGTTCATTTAGGTCTGTTATTTTCTGAATATGTTAAGTTACATAAATTAACTGCAGATAAAGCTCGCGTTGATGCGATGATTGATAAATTGGCAAGTGCTTATGAACATCCTGAAGAGCTTAAAGCTTGGTATCAGGGAAATAGAGAGCATTTAGCAGAAATTGAAGCCTTAGTAACGGAAGAAGTGGTTGCTGAAAAAATCAATGAAAGCGCTAAAGTAGTTAAAAAAGCAATGTCCTACGATGAAGTAATGAATCCTCAAAAAGATAAGAAAGAAGCTAAAGCAACTAAGGAAAGTAAAAAATCATCCAAGGCTAAAGGAGAGTAATTCATGTCAGGGTATTCAGATAATCTAATAAAAAATGCCAGTGGACTAGTGCCAATGGTAATTGAGCAAACCTCAAGAGGTGAGCGCTCTTATGATATTTACTCGCGCCTTTTAAAAGAAAGGATTATTTTTCTATTAGGCGAAGTTGAAGATCATATGGCTAATTTAGTTGTAGCCCAGCTATTATTTTTAGAGTCTGAAAACCCTGAGAAGGATATTTCTATCTATATCAATTCGCCAGGTGGCGTCGTTACAGCAGGTCTTGCTATTTATGATACCATGCAATTTATCAAACCTGATGTAAGTACCCTTTGTATTGGTCAAGCCGCTTCGGCTGCAGCACTTCTTCTTTGTGCAGGTGCTGAAGGTAAGCGTTTTTGTTTGCCTAATGCAAGAGTCATGATTCACCAGCCACTAGGTGGTTATAGAGGTCAGGCAACGGATATTGAAATTCATGCCCGTGAAACTTTAGCGGTGCGTGAGCGTCTAAATAACATCATGGCTCAACATACTAAAAAGACTCCTGATCAAATCATGAGAGATACTGAGCGTGATAATTTCATGAGTGCTCATCAAGCAGCTGAATACGGTCTTGTTGATAAAGTTCTTCACGACAGAGATTCTATTTCTTAAGAAATAGAAGATAATCTTCTTTATTCATTTTAGAATTGGCCATTTTTATAATGGCCTTCTCAGTTTAAGTCATTCCTAATACAAAAAATGTGATTCTAACAAGAAGAGGGCACATCTATAGTATGATACTACTTGATTGCTTTGTGGTTCTGGATTTTATCTAACCAAAGTTCGGTAGATTTAAACCTTGATTGCGCTTCGCTCAATCAAGGCTACGGAAGAAGCGGCTTGGTTTTTGCGAGCCTTAGGACGCAATCGAGTTAGGATATTTTCAAGGTGACATTTAATGTAGCCTTGGTGCAGCAATGCGTAACCAAGGGTTAGGTGGGCTAATCACAAGTTAAGAATAAGTTAAAAGGTGTCTTGAATAGGCATATTTGTTATAATAGTTAAAAAGTCTTAGCAAAATTCGTAAAAATATAGCAATCTTTATCCTGTTTTTTTTACATTTACTTAAAATTTTACTAAGCTTTTGCCTTAGCATTAAAAAGGGGGTTGTGGATGAGTAAAATTGATAATGATGATAACGATAAAATCCTTTATTGCTCATTTTGTGGTAAAAGTCAGCATGAAGTGAAAAAACTAATTGCCGGCCCATCTGTATTCGTCTGTGATGAATGCGTTGAGCTTTGTAATGATATTATTCGTGAAGAAGTGCAGGAAATTAAAGAAGAAGCTGCAACAAAATTGCCTACGCCTAAAGAAATTTCAACTTTTTTAGATGAGTATGTGATAGGTCAGCCCCATGCAAAAAAAGTTTTAGCGGTTGCTGTCTATAACCATTACAAAAGGCTTTATAATAAAACTGAAGATGGCATTGAACTAGGTAAGTCAAATATTTTGCTAATTGGTCCTACCGGTAGTGGTAAAACACTTTTAGCTCAAACCTTAGCTCGTCTTTTAAATGTGCCTTTTACAATGGCTGATGCAACAACTTTAACTGAAGCGGGTTATGTCGGTGAAGATGTAGAAAACATCATTCAAAAGCTATTACAGAAATGTGATTACGATGTAGCTAAAGCGCAACAGGGTATCGTTTATATTGACGAAATCGATAAGATATCGCGTAAATCAGATAATCCTTCGATTACAAGAGATGTATCTGGTGAAGGTGTGCAACAAGCTTTATTGAAACTCATTGAAGGAACTATTGCCTCAGTACCTCCTCAGGGTGGTCGTAAGCATCCGCAGCAGGAATTTTTGCAGGTTGATACTTCTAATATCTTATTTATTTGTGGTGGTGCTTTTGCTGGTCTTGAAAAAGTAATCCGTGAAAGAAGTGATAAATCAGGTATCGGTTTCGCTGCACAATTAAAAAATAAAAAAGATAGCCAAGAAAATGAAAAAGTACTTGAGAGCTTGGAGTCTGAAGACCTAGTTAAATATGGATTAATTCCTGAGTTTGTTGGCCGTCTTCCTGTTGTAACAACTTTACAACAACTAGATGAAGATGCTTTGGTAGATATTTTAACTAGACCAAAAAATGCTTTAACTAAGCAATTCCATGCTCTATTTAAAATGGAAAATGTTGAGCTTGAGTTCCATGGTGAAGCCTTAACTTTAATTGCTAAAAAAGCACTTGAAAGAAAAATAGGTGCTCGTGGCTTGCGATCAATACTTGAAAATATACTTTTAGACACCATGTATGATTTACCCTCCATTGAAGGTGTGAAAAAAGTTGTTATTGATGAAAATGTCGTTAATAACCTAGGCAAACCCATTCTGATTTATGAAAATGAAGATGCCAAAAAAGCTGCTGTAGGTGGTAGGGAAAAATAAAAATAATAGGTATGTTCTATACTTAAATTTTTCCATAAAAAACTATTTATTAGGTTAGGATGCTAAAAATAGAATAAGGAAATAATTTAAAGTTAGATGCCTCAGCAAAGTCATATATTAAGAAACCCAATGTGCAAGCTTTGGGTTTCTCTATACTCGAAGGACTATGCTATTTTCTTTAAAGTTGTCGTTTGAATAAGGGCGCATTATGTCTAGCGAAAGCGAAAATGAAAATTTAGCAAATCAAAAAGAATTTATTTCTCCATTACCTGTATTGCCATTGCGAGATGTGGTTGTATATCCGCATATGGTTATTCCCCTTTTTGTCGGTAGAGAAAAATCGATTAAAGCACTAGAGGCTGCAATGGTTGATAGTAAACAGATTTTTCTAGTTGCACAAAAGAAATCTTCAAATGATGATCCAACATCAGAGGATTTATTTAGTACAGGTTCAGTTTCTTCCGTTTTGCAATTATTAAAATTGCCGGATGGTACAGTAAAAGTATTAGTTGAAGGCGAATATAGAGCCAAAGCGACTAAATACAATGCTAACAATGGTTTTCTTGAAGCAGATTTAGAAGTTATCGAAGAAAAGAGTGACACTTTAAAAGAGCAAGAAATTGAAATCTTAATACGTTCTTTAATGCCTCAGTTTGAGCAATACATCAAACTAAACAAAAAAATACCACCTGAAATTTTAAGTTCTTTATCAAGTATTGATGAGCCAGGTAGGCTTGCTGATACAATAGCTGCCCATCTGACACTCAAAGTAGAAGATAAGCAGGAATTACTTGAAACTAATGATATTGGCACTCGCTTAGAGCGCCTAATGGCTGTTATTGAATCTGAAATTGATCTTTTACATGTAGAAAAAAGAGTACGAGGCAGAGTTAAAAGACAGATGGAAAAAAGCCAGCGAGAGTACTATCTCAATGAGCAAATGAAGGCTATCCAAAAAGAACTAGGTGAGCTAGGTGAAGAGGGCGGTGAAATTGAACAATTAGAAGCTTCAATTAATAAAGCCGGTATGCCTAAGGAAGCGAAAGAAAAAGCATTATCTGAATTGCATAAGTTAAAAATGATGTCACCGATGTCTGCAGAGGCAACAGTGATTCGTAATTATCTAGACTGGATGTTGTCTGTTCCTTGGAAGAAGAAAAATAAAATTCAATTTGATTTATCTAAGGCAGAACGTTTACTCGATAAAGAGCATTACGGCCTTGAAAAAGTTAAAGAAAGAATTATTGAATATTTAGCAGTTCAACAGCGAGTTAAACGACTTAAGGGACCTATAGTTTGTTTAGTGGGACCTCCTGGGGTGGGTAAAACTTCTTTGGGGCAATCTATTGCCAATGCTACAGGGCGAACCTTTATTCGTATAGCCCTAGGTGGTGTACGTGATGAAGCCGAAATTCGCGGCCATAGACGAACTTATATTGGCTCAATGCCTGGAAAAATTATTCAAAAATTATGTAAGGCTGGTGTTAAGAATCCGCTCATCATGTTAGATGAAGTGGATAAGATGGCCATGGATTTTAGAGGCGACCCTGCTGCTGCATTATTAGAAGTGCTTGACCCTGAACAAAACCATACTTTTTCTGATCATTATCTCGAAGTGGATTATGATTTAAGTGATGTCATGTTCATCGCAACAGCAAATTCCTTAGAAATACCAGCCCCCTTATTAGATAGAATGGAAATAATTCGCCTTGCAGGTTATACCGAAGATGAAAAGGTTCATATCGCAGCTTCTTATCTAATTCCAAAGCAAATTGCTTTAAACGGGCTAAAGCCTTCAGAAATTAGCATTAATGACTCCGCAGTAAGAGATATAGTTCGTCACTATACTAGAGAGGCTGGAGTTCGTAACTTAGAGCGTGACTTGGCCAGTATTTGCAGGAAAGTAGTTAAAGAAATTCTATCAGGTAAGCGAGTTAAAAAGGTCACTATTTCTCATTCCAATATTGAAAAATATTTAGGCGTGAAAAAATTTAGCTATGGCCTAGCCGAAGAGTTTGATCAAATAGGCCAGGTTACAGGGCTTGCCTGGACTAGTGTGGGCGGTGAATTACTGACTATTGAGGCATCAATGATGTCTGGTAAAGGTAAGGTAACTCATACAGGTAAACTGGGTGAAGTCATGCAAGAATCAATTCATGCTGCAATGACAGTCGTTAGAAGTCGTGCAAAACAACTTAAGCTTGCAGATGATTTTTATGATAAACACGATTTTCATATTCACGTGCCTGAAGGGGCAACACCTAAAGATGGGCCCAGTGCTGGTATAGGTATGTGTACGGCCTTAGTTTCAGTCGTCACAAAAACGCCAGTGAGAGCTGATGTAGCTATGACAGGTGAAATTACTTTGCGAGGCCAAGTGTTGCCAATTGGTGGTTTGAAAGAAAAATTGTTAGCAGCTCATAGAGGCGGTATCAAGCATGTTTTAATTCCTGAAGAAAATCGTAAGGATTTAGAAGAAATTCCAGATAATGTCTTGAAGAAGCTGACTATACATCCTGTAAAAACGATTGAAGAGGTTTTAGCATTGGCTCTACAGAGCAATCCTTTGGCGGATTCTGTCAAAATTGTATCATCTGAGATCAGTTCTGAAAAAACTTCAAAAAAAAATAAAAATAAAGATTTACATGCCCATTAATACCGGGTATATTTCACTCCATTGCCCACATATGCTGGGCAAGCCAAGGATGTTAAGGCTTGTTAGGAGCAAAATTTGTAGCAAGCTCCTCAAGTAACGGAAGAATAATTGTTAGGGGATAAGATGAATAAGAGCGAGTTAATAAACGCAATTGCAAGTGGTTCTAATGTAACTAAAGCAGATGCTAGCCGTGTTTTAGAAGCTTTCATGCTTACCGTTACTGATGCATTAAAAAGTGGTGACCAAGTTGTTATACCTGGTTTTGGTTCTTGGTCAGTAAGTGAGCGTGCTGCTCGTACTGGTAGAAACCCACAAACTGGTAAAGAGATTCATATTGCAGCTACTAAAGCGCCTAAATTCAGAGCTGGTAAGACTCTCAAGGAAGCTGTACAAGAAAGTTAAGGTTATTGGGTGCTTAGCTCAGCTGGGAGAGCATCGCCCTTACAAGGCGAGGGTCGCAGGTTCGATCCCTGCAGCACCCACCAAG
>JAIUOG010000108.1 GCA_020161725.1 Pseudomonadota bacterium | reverse complement strand
CAGCACTAAAGAAGGAACCTGGGGTAAGCTTTTATTAGAGGAAGGGGTTGTTGATTTTGTATTTTTGGATGGCCAGGGGCAGGAATTGTCATGTGTGCGAATTAATGAAGAACATCCTCAACTGATAATCCCCCCTGCTCTATGGCATAAAATTATCCCTATCACTGACTCTTTTAAGGCAAGCCTTGAGTTTTATTGTATGCCTCAACGCTATTTTAATAAAAAATACGGCCTGGGTGCGGTTCACAGTGATTTAGTCTATGTCTATCAGACTTATTTTCGCCATTTGCAAAATGCATCCATTCTTGATGTAGGTTGCGGTTCAGGCAGGAATTTACTGTATTTAGCTAAAATGGGACACAAGGTTCTAGGAATTGATCATAATCAATCAGCTTTAGAGAGAGTGAAAGAAATAGTCCATAAAGAAGCTTTATTAGAGGCCGATATGCAATGGCATGATCTAAATCAGCCCTTGAGCCTAGCGCCAGAATGTTACGATTTAATCTTATCAACAGTGACCTTGCAATTTTTAAATCCCCTGCGTATTCCTGCGTTGCTTACTGAACTTCAAAGGACAACAAAGAAAAATGGATATCATTTTTTAGTCTTTCCTATTCAATCAGAAATTTATCCGTTACCGGAGTTTTTCACCTTTTTACCTCAAAAAGAGGAACTTTATCATCTGTATCAAGATTATGGGTGGTCTATCCTTGAATATAAAGAGTCAGTAGGTCATTTGCATAAACAAGATGCACAGGGAAAGCAAATATCCGGTTTATTTGGTATTTTGCTTGCGCAAAAAACGAGGTGGTGACTTAAAGCCAATCGTTCAATTAAACCATTTATAACTAATTTTTAATGAATGGTTTGAGATTTAATAGAACGGATAACTCATTGGGATTATGTAAGATATCGGCTAAAGTATATCGTTCTAAAACAGCCATAAAGGCCGTTTGAGCTTCATGTAATATACCTTTTAATTTACATACAGGGGCAATACAGCAATTGGCTTTTTCTTTATTGAAGCAAGGCACTAAATCAAAGTGCGGCTCTAGCAGGGCAATTAATTGACCTAAATTAATTGTTTCAGGTTGAACCGCCATTAAGATACCACCATTCTTACCTCGAATAGTTTTAATCAATGCTAGTTTAGATAGATTATGAATAATTTTAATCATGTGATTGTTAGAAATAGTATAGGCTTCAGTAATATCCTTAATCGTGCATGAATCTTTTCTAAGGGCAATATAAATTAAGGCACGTAATGAGTAATCAGTAAATTGGGTGAGTTGCATAACTAAATCCTAATGATTTCTTTTTGTCAGGTAGCGTATTTTTTGACGTCGTAGACATTGGGTGGGAACCTTTTTGTCTAATTTTGAATTACTGCGACTTACCACGCAGGTCAATTTCCCAAATATCTTCCACTACCCCATTATCTACGATATAAAATTTATCATAGAGATTAATCGTTGGATCGCAATGAGGAACAATAAGTTCTAAAACCTCGCCATTTTTAGGAAGCTCATAGTTCTTATCGGCAGTGATTTTGCCATGCTCATCGCCAAATCCGCCCCAGTCATAATCTAATCCTTTATGACTGATAATTTTAGGTTTGTTTTGGCTATCGAAATAAATGGATTTTGTTCCACTATCGACAGTAACATGCTCGGTTCTATTGCTACTAATAACAGTAGTCAAAAGAGTCATTGCTGGTTTAAATGTAGAAAAAGAAGATTTATCGGTTTTAGAGCCTATGATGCTATATTCAACATCCATAACCGTATAAGACCCTGGCTGAATTTCTGTAACCTCTGAGGCGTCAATATCGATATCGTAAGTCCCCGTTCCTGTTCCCGTTAATATAGGGCATGGTATTCCTGATTTTTTTAATTGTTTAACTACATTGCTTGCCATCTCCATTACCTGCAATGAATGATTCTTTCGCTCTTCATAAGAGGCTATATGTTGAAGATTGCCTGCATAGCATTGAATGCCCATAAGATTTAGCCATTTAAATTGCCCTATCTTTAAAGCAAAACTTAAGGCGTTTTCTGATTTTATACCTGTTCTGCCTATTCCTGAGTCTAGGTCAATTAATACATTGATTTTGGATTGAATGGATTGGCCTGCCTCATTTAAATCATGCAAGTTTTTTTCATTATCTACAACGACTATGGTGCCAGGCGATTTTTTTATACACGAAATTAAACGGCGTATTTTGTTTTCGGTGACGACAGGTGAGGTAATTAAAATATTATTTATTCCTGCCTGTATAAGGGCTTCCGCTTCAGATACTTTTGCAGCACTAATCCCTATTGCCCCGTATTCTATTTGTAGCTTCGCTAATTTTGAGCATTTGTGCGTTTTTACATGGGGGCGAATGTTCACATTCGTTTTATGCGAGTGCTGGCGCATTATATTTAGATTAAACTCCAATGCACTTTTTTCAATAATTAAACAGGGTGTATCAAGTTCAATTTTACGCTTTTTATGTAGAGTTTTTGACATGAGATTCTCTTGAATATATCTTGGAATTAATTTCTCTCCCCTAAACCAGAGGTCTTTTTCAAAATACTAGTAAGTTCGGGTACGAGCCTTCTATATTCAGTTTTTATATCGTCTAAAAAAAGTCGAAGAGGGCATGCAGATATGGGACAGTATCAGCAGTGGGGGCATATTTATTTCTTATAACTTGAGCATGCCACTGGATTTTTTCGTAGTGATGCTCAATATCGATATAGTTATTAAAATCTAAACTCAATTTATTCTTCAACTAAGAGACAGAGGTTGCAAAATTAAGTGTTTGTATGTCCGTATCTTCCATAACAAGGAAACTAAAATGGATATCAAGACCCGTTCAAACTTCGACACATATTCGACACGAAAAATTTAAGGTTTAAGGGGGGCTGGAAGCCTTATTGTATATGGCTCCCCGGGACGGGCTCGAACCGCCGACCTAATGATTAACAGTCATCCGCTCTACCGACTGAGCTACCGGGGAATTGAGGCGGAATCTTAAAACGATTCCGCAGCTTGGTCAAGTAACTTTTTAAAAATTATTTACAAAAATGTTTTAAACGAAGTACTGCGTCTTGTAAAATTTGCATGCTGGTTGCAAAAGATAAGCGGATGCAGCCTTCATTACCAAAGGCAGAGCCTGGCACTAAGGCTAAGCCAACCTCTTTTAGCAAGCATTCAGAAAATTCCATGTCATTTTTAAAACCACGTTGTTCTATGACTTGTTGAACACTGGGGAAGATGTAGAAGGTTCCGTCTGCTGGTATTACTTCGACGCCAGGAATATTAGCCAAGCTTTCTGCTACAAAATCATGTCGTTGATGGAAGGCTTCAACCATTTCTTTTAATTTTTCATCGCCACCATTTAAAGCGGCTACTGCTGCTTTTTGGGCTATCGAGCAAGGGTTTGATGTCGATTGAGATTGAATGGTTTTCATTGCATCAATGAGGTTTGCAGGACCTGCGGCATAACCAATGCGCCAGCCTGTCATTGCATAGGCTTTTGATACGCCATTTAAGACAATGGTTCGGTCATAAAGCTCCGGTGTTGTATTTAGAATATTAGCAAAGGGTTGGCTCCACAAAATATGCTCATACATATCATCGGTTGCGACTAAAACTTGAGGATGTTTTTTTAAGACTTCGCCTAAGGCTTTTAGTTCAGCATAAGTATAGGCAACGCCCGAGGGGTTTGAGGGGCTATTGATAAAGAAAAGACGTGTTCTAGGTGTAATGGCTTTTTCTAATTGCTGAGGACTTATTTTAAAACGCTCTGCAGGCGTTGTATCGATAATGACAGGTTTACCACCAGCAAGGAGCACGATGTCAGGATAAGAAACCCAATAAGGTGCTGGAATGATAACTTCATCGCCTTCATTAATTAAGGCTTGGCAAAGGTTATAAATACTTTGTTTTCCGCCAGTAGAGACTAAAATCTGCTTTGCTTCATACTGAAGTTCATTTTCACGTTTAAATTTATCGCGAATCGCTTGTTTTAATTCAGCAATGCCATCTACAGCAGTATATTTAGTAAAGCCTGCATCAATTGCTGCAATGGCTGCCTTTTTGATATGATCAGGGGTATCGAAGTCTGGTTCGCCTGTACCTAAATTAATAATATCTAAACCTTCGGCTTTCATTTGAGTGGCTTTAGCTGCGACTGCTAGGGTTGGTGAAGGTTTTACTTGCAGAACACGCTCTGCCAGTTTGATATCCATCTTTGTGCTCCTGTGCTATATTTGATGCTATACGCTTTGTTTTTATCATGATTAGGTTACAAACCTTAATCCTATTTTTCTTTCTTTGCCTTAAACACATATGAAAAATGCATTTAAAATTCATTCTAAATTTAAACCAGCAGGCGATCAGCCCGAAGCGATTGCTTCGCTACTTGATGGTTTACAATCAGGTCTAGCTCGCCAAATACTGCTGGGTGTTACAGGCTCAGGTAAAACGTTTACCATTGCTCATGTTATTGAGGCAATGAAAAGACCTGCCCTTATCATGGCACCTAATAAAACCTTAGCTGCCCAATTATATGGCGAATTTAAGGCTTTTTTCCCTGATAATGCGGTTGAGTATTTCGTGTCTTATTACGATTACTATCAACCAGAAGCCTATGTTCCTTCTTCAGATACCTTTATAGAAAAAGATGCTTCTATCAATGAGCATATTGAACAAATGCGTCTTTCTGCGACAAAAGCCCTTATTGAACGCAAAGATGCCATTATTGTTGCCACTGTTTCTGCCATCTATGGTTTAGGTGATCCTGATTCCTGGATGCGTATGTTATTACATCTTTCACGTGGAGAACAATGCGAACAGCGAACGATTTTAAAAAGATTAGCTGAAATGCAATATGTACGTAGTCCTAGCACTTTAGAGAGAGGGCAATTTAGGGCACATGGTGATGTAATTGACGTTTTTCCGGCTGACTCAGAAAAAGAAGCGATTCGTATTGAACTCTTTGATGATGAAGTGGAAAAGTTATCACGCTTCGACCCATTAACGGGGGAAGTTATCCAGCGTTTACCCCGGGTGACTATCTTTCCTAAAACGCATTATGTCACGCCAAGAGATAGAATTTTACAAACCGTTGATTGGGTAAAAGACGAATTAAAACTACGGGTAAATGATTTTACTGAACATCATAAACTGTTAGAAGCGCAACGCATACAACAGCGTACAGCCTTTGATATTGAAATGATGTTAGAACTCGGTTATTGCTCAGGCATTGAGAATTATTCACGCTATTTGTCAGGACGTAATCCAGGAGAAGCACCACCTACTCTTTTTGATTATTTGCCACAAGAGGCTCTTCTTATTATTGACGAGTCACATGTGACCGTACCTCAGATTGGAGGGATGTATAAAGGCGATAGAGCAAGAAAAGAAACCTTGGTTAACTATGGTTTCCGTCTGCCTTCAGCCCTTGATAATCGACCGCTGCGTTTTGAAGAGTTTTTAGAGCGTTCTCCGCAAACGATTTATGTTTCGGCAACACCTGGCCCTTATGAGCTAGCTGAATCCGATAATGTTGCGGAACAAGTAGTTAGGCCTACTGGATTAATTGACCCTGAAACGATTATTAGGCCGGTTAAAAATCAGGTTGATGATCTTTTGTCGGAAATTCATGCGGTTGTTAAGACGAATGAACGAGTTTTAGTAACCACCCTTACTAAAAGAATGGCTGAAGATTTAACCGATTATTTGCGTGATCATGGTGTCAAAGTCCGCTATCTGCATGCAGATATTGATACGGTTGAGCGAGTTGAAATTATCCGCGATCTCCGTTTAGGTGAATTTGATGTTTTGGTCGGTATTAACCTTTTGCGTGAAGGTTTGGATATGCCAGAAGTATCTTTAGTTGCTATTTTAGATGCAGATAAAGAAGGTTTTTTGCGTTCTGACCGTTCGCTTATTCAGACCATTGGTCGTGCTGCAAGAAACTTGAAAGGAAGAGCTATCCTTTATGCTGATAAAATTACAGGTTCAATGCAAAGAGCACTTGATGAAACAGATAGACGTCGTACAAAACAACGTGAATTTAACGAGAAACATAATATTACGCCTGTGGGCATTAAAAAATCAATTGATGATATTATGGAGGGTGCTTATAGCACTAAGTCGAAGAAAAGAAAGGCCGAGGTGAGTACCCCCTTTCTTAGCGTCGAAGAATTGTCTAAGCAAATTAAAGAGCTTGAAAAAGACATGCATCAGCATGCTAGAAATATGGAGTTTGAAGAAGCAGCCTTAGTGCGAGATAAAATGCTTTTATTAAAAGAACAGCTTAAACAAGTTTAAATAGCTAGAAAAAGAAACTAAAATGGATTTTTTGGCTTTGGATCCTTGCCTACGTTCCGCGCTTTATGCGCGGAATCCAGGGAGTAAACTGATGATTAATGAAAAATTTTTAAAAAATAATAGCTTGGAGTAATTATGCGATTGATTATGGCTGCACTTATGTCATTCTTAGTAACTAATATTTATGCCGGTGGAAGCATCATGCCGTCTTTGTGCAAACCTGTTATGGTTGATAAAGCCGAATTGAATCTAACCGCTAAAAAGCCAGCCTTAGTCCTAATTTACAATCATTCAAATAGTGAGTTATGGCTTAGTCATCCGGTAAAAAATATAGGTGCTAGCGCAGGTTGGACTAGCCAGTTAGAATCGCAAAAATGGTCTGCTTTAGCTTTAAATAAAAAGGATTTTAAATTAACTTGTATTGAATCAAAGCCAGGGCATGAGCAAGAAGTTTCCTGCCAAGGGCTTGTTACAGTTTGTAAATGGCCAAACCAAGAAAGCGAGAAAAGTAAAGGAACTTATTGGGCGGGGGAAAATATGAGTCTTCCCGCATTAAAATCTTATTTAGGTGATAGAGGGTTTAAATTACCTGCTAAATAAGTAGCTAACAACGAATGTGGTGAATGTGAGTAAAAAAATAAAGGACCCTTATTATAAAAGGGAAAAGGAAAAATACGCCTTACCAATTCCTAGTCGTGAATTAATCATGCAAGTACTAGAAGAATTTGGTAAGCCGATGTCGCGCAATCAATTGTTAAATCAATTGCAAATAAAAGAAGACAGTGAGCAAGAGGCGATTGGTTTTCGCCTTAAAGCCATGCTGCGTGATGGGCAAGTTATGCAAGATAGACGAGGGCGTTTTTGCCTTCTAAACCGTATTAATCTACAGCGCGGAACCGTGCAAGGTCATGCAGATGGCTTTGGCTTTTTTATTCCTGATGATGGCTCTGATGATATGGTCCTCTCTGCCAAGGAAATGCGTGCTGTCATGCACGGCGATATCGTGCTTGCCTATCAATCTGGCATGGATAGGCGTGGCCGTTATGAGGCTAAAATTCATGAAGTTATTGAGCATGTAAACCAAACGGTTGTCGGCCGATTCTTTGCTGAGCATGGCGTTGGTTTTGTTTTGCCTGATAATAAAAGGTTAACGCAAGATATTTCCATTCCTATGGAGTTTGCATCAAAAGCTAAAAATGGCCAAATAGTTCTTGCGGAAATTATCGCCTTCCCCTCTAAAAGAAACCAAGCTATCGGTCGTATTATTCATATCCTAGGTGAGCATATGGCGCCGGGTATGGAAATCGAAGTGTCAATTCATGCGCATGGTATTCCTGTGGCCTGGCCTGAGGCAGTCTTAGCGGAAGTGGCACAAATTTCACAAAAAGTATCAGCGGAACAGATAAAAGGCAGAGCAGACCTTCGAGATTTGCCCTTTGTGACGATTGATGGTGTAGATGCCAAAGATTTTGATGATGCTGTGTATTGTGAGCCAAGAGAGAGTGGTGGTTGGACTTTGTATGTG
>JAIUOG010000107.1 GCA_020161725.1 Pseudomonadota bacterium | reverse complement strand
GGGTGCAATCTCATATCTTCAACAGTAAATTGCTTGTCATAGCCAGCTTATCGCTTTTAAGTGTTGCCTGTAAGGTAGGGCCCAATTTCCACTCACCTAATGCACCTAAAGTAAGCCGTTATACTGAAATACCTTTACCTAAAAAAACAGTTCAAACGAAGGGAGCCGGTGGTGATGCTCAAACCTTTGTTCATAATAAAGATGTCCCTTTATTATGGTGGGAGTTATTTCATTCGCAGGCAATTAATCAACTTATTCGTCAGGGTTTAAAGCACAATCCAAGTTTAGAGGCTGCTCAGGCCTCACTTCGTCAAGCTCAGGAAAATTTGAATGTTCAAATTGGAAACTCGATGTATCCTGCTATTGACGGCATTGCATCGGCTGAGAGACAGCGCTATCCAACTTTTACTGTTGGGGGCGATGCTGGTGCAGTCCTATTTAACTTATATAATGTTGCCGTAAATGTATCTTATACTTTGGATGTTTTTGGGGGCTTAAGACGTGAAATTGAATCTTTGCGCGCCCAAGTCGATTATCAGCAATTTGAAGTTATGGCATCTTATTTAACACTGACATCGAATATTGTGACAACTGCTGTTGCTATTGCATCCTATGAAGCACAGATTAGAGCGACTAATGATTTAATTAAAATACAAAATAATGTTTATAATATTTTGCTTAAACAGTTTGAGTTGGGTGGTATTTCAAATGCCGATGTTCTAACTCAAAAAACCTTGTTAGAACAAACAAAGGCAACTTTACCACCGTTACAAAAAAGTTTAGCGCAATCTAAGCATGCTATGGCTGCTTTAGTCGGCACTTTCCCTGATAGAAAGATGCCTGATATTGATTTGAGTAAATTGCAATTACCACCTAATCTTCCAGTTAGTTTACCTTCCAAATTAGTTAGGCAACGGCCAGATGTGAGAGCCGCAGAAGCTTTAGTGCATGCGGCCTGTGCTCAAATTGGTGTTGCGACAGCTAATTTATTACCTCAGTTTACAATTACCGGTGGTGCTGGTTGGATTGGTGCGCAATCAGGTGGGTTTTCTCCAGAAGCACTTATTTGGAATGTGGTGGGACAGATTGCACAGCCTATTTTTCATGGTGGTGCTTTATTTGCCCAAAGAAGGGCTGCAATTGCCGCTTATCAGCAAGCTATAGCTCAATATAAACAGGTAGTAATCCAATCTTTCCAAAATGTAGCAGATGTATTAAGAGCAATTGAAACGGATGCAAGAGCCTTGCAATCCACTATTTACGCTGAAGATGCAGCTAAAAAATCCTTAGAATTAACGATGGAGCAATATCGTTTGGGTGGCACTACTTTTCTTAATTTATTAACAGCTCAGCAACAATATCAACAAACTCGTATTAGTCGAATTAAAGCACAAGCAACGCGTTATGCGGATACGGCCGCCTTATTCCAGGCCTTAGGCGGTGGTTGGTGGCATAAGCCTTGGTGTGTAAAAGAATGTGTATAGGCCAGTTCTTATTTAAGGAACTGAAAGATAGCTTTTTAAGAGAGAGACTTTCTTGAAAAAACGAATGTTTATAATGCTAATTCTTGTTGGCGTCCTCTTCGGAGCAATTTTTGGTTTTAAATTTTTTAAAGCCAAAATGGTCAAAAAATATTTAAGCTCATTAAAGCCAGTAGCAACCGTATCGGCTATGAAGGTAGAGTCGTCTTTATGGCAACCTAAATTACGAGCAGTTGCAAGTTTAAGAGCGAAAGTCGGTGTAAATGTGACTACTGAGCTCGCTGGCATGGTTCAATCGATTTATTTTACGCCAGGAACTACTGTTGAAAAGGGAACTGTCTTAGTGCAGTTAAATGCAGGTACTGAATTAGGTCAGTTACATTCTCTAGAAGCGCAAGTTGAATTAGCTAAAATTACTTATGCACGTGATAAGGCGCAGTTTGCTGTAAAAGCTGTATCTAAGCAAACGGTTGATACAGATGAATGGAATTTAAATAATTTAAAAGCACAGGTCGAAGAACAAAAGGCGACCGTTGAAAAGAAAACAATTCGGGCACCCTTTACAGGTCAATTAGGTATTAATCAGGTTAACCCAGGACAATATTTGAATGTCGGTGACACGGTGGTTAATTTGCAGGCCTTAGACCCCCTCTATGTTGATTTCTTTTTACCACAACAGGCGATATCACAGTTAAAATTAGGGCAATTAGTTGGTATTAATACAGATGCTTATCCTAAGAAAAATTTTGAAGGTAAAATTACAACCATTCAGCCAGCTGTCGATGTAGCCACGCGTAACATTCAAGTCGAAGCAACAATACCTAATGCCGATCATCTATTAAAGCCAGGGATGTTTGCTCGTGTTGAAGTGGATACTGAATCACCAGAAACATTTATAACTGTTCCGCAAACAGCTGTTAGCTTTAACCCATACGGCGATATAGTATACCTTGTTGTTGATTCATCTAAGAAAGATGATAAGGGCGAGCCTATTCTTATCGCCCAGCAAGTTTTTGTGCAGGTAGGTGAGACTAGAGGGGATCAAATAGCTATTATCAAAGGGTTAAAAGCCAGTGATACAGTGGTTACTTCAGGTCAATTGAAGCTTAAAAATGGTAGCCAAATTACCATTAATAATACTGTTGAACCTAGTAATGCAGCTAATCCCATTATAAAAGAAAAATGAAATGCAGGTATATACCCAAACGACTTTAAAAAGCGAGTATAAAATGTAGCCTGGATGGAGGCTCTTCGAGCCGTAATCCAGGAAGCTAAACCCGGATTGCGCGGCACTCCATCCCAGTTATATTTAAATGGTTTTTTTCAAAACATAGCATTTTGAAAATCACATAACAGAGCATCCTAATCAATAGGCTAAGAGGACTTGAAACATGGTGGTAACCGATATTTTTATCAAACGCCCAGTACTCGCTACTGTGGTAAGTCTTTTTATTTTAGCTATGGGCTTGCGTTCGATTGTGTCTCTACCTGTTATGCAATACCCCTTTACAGAAAATGCTATTGTAACAGTCACTACCACATATACAGGCGCTGATCCCTCTGTCATCGCAGGCTTTATTACAACACCTCTTGAAAACTCCATAGCCCAGGCGAATGGAATCGATTATATGACCTCAACTAGCACACCTAGTACAAGTACAATTACTGTAAATCTACTTTTAAATTACGATCCATTAAAAGCCTTATCGGATATTAATACCAAGGTTAATGCGGTATTAAATCAATTACCTAAAAACTCTCAATTACCTGCTATTACCGTCTCAGTCGGTCAAACAATTGATTCAATGTATATCGGTTTTTATAGTGATGAACTGCCGATTAATAAAATTACTGATTATATTATTCGTGTTGTACAGCCGAAGCTTCAGGCTGTGAATGGTGTGCAAAATGCTGAGATTTTAGGTAATCAAACCTTTGCTCTTCGTGCTTGGCTTGATCCAGATAAATTAGCTGGTTATGGAATTACTGCGGCTGAAGTAGGGGCAGCTCTTGCTAATAACGATTTTATTTCCGCAGTTGGTCGTACTGATGGACAAACCTTTATTCAAAATTTAACAGCAAGTACTAACCTTACGAATGTGGATCAATTTAAGAAAATGGTTTTGAGATCGCAAAATGGCGCTATTATTCGGCTTGGCGATGTTGCTGATGTAACCTTAGGGGCACAAAACTATAATTCAGCTGTTAGTTTTGATGGAAAAAAGGCTGTTTATATAGGAGTTATTGTCGCACCCTCAGCAAACCTTTTAACGGTTATAGATAACATTAAGAAAATATTTCCTGCAATCCAAGAGCAATTGCCAAAGGGGTTGCATGCCAATATTGTTTATGATGCAAGTCTTTTTGTTAACTCATCGATTAATGAAGTATTACATTCATTAATTGAAGCTTTTTTAATTGTAACGGTGGTTATCTTTATTTTCTTAGGTTCAATTCGTTCGGTTATTATTCCGCTTATTGCTATTCCGCTTTCTATCATCGGTGCCTTTTTTATTATGCTTATTTTAGGTTATTCGATTAACCTTTTAACCTTACTTGCTCTCGTATTAGGCATAGGGCTGGTAGTTGATGATGCCATTATTGTTGTAGAAAATATCCAAAGACATATTGAGGAAGGGGAAACACGTTTTAAAGCAGCTATCATTGGTGCACGAGAGCTAGCAAACCCGATTATCGCAATCACTATCGTTTTAATCGCAGTTTATGTGCCCATTGGTTTTATGGGTGGGTTAACAGGAGCCTTATTCACTGAGTTTGCTTTTTCCTTAGCCGGAGCTGTCACAGTATCGGCTGTAATCGCCTTAACCTTGTCACCAATGATGTGTTCTAAATTTTTAAAAGAGGGTGAAAATACTAAGAATCGTTTTATGACAGGTTTAGATAATTTTTTTAAACGTGTAGAAAATCGCTATGAAAAAATACTTGATTCTTCTTTAAATTATTTACCCGTGATTGCTGTTTTTGCAGCAATCATTTTGGCTTCGAATTATTTTCTTTTTATTTTTTCCGATTCCGAATTAGCACCTCAAGAAGATCAGGGAATTATTATTGCGCAAATAACTGCAGCTGCGAACTCCTCTTTATCACAAACAGAACTTTATACTAAGCAAGTGCGAGAAGTCTTCCAAAAATATCCTGAAACTGATCATGTTTTTGAAGTGAATGGTAGCGCTGGTTTAAACAAGGCTGTCGTAGGTATGGTATTAAAACCCTGGGATGAAAGAACAAGAACATCAAATCAGTTACAACCCTTGGTACAGGCTGAATTGAATAAAATAGCCGGCGCAAAAATTGCGGCTTTCCAATTACCTTCCTTGCCTGGTGGTGGAAGCGGTTTACCTATTCAGTTTGTAGTCACAACAACAGAGACTTTTGATAAGCTAAATGAAGTGATGCAAACTATTTTAGCTAAAAGCTATGCTTCAGGTATTTTTGCCTATATAGACCCTGATCTTAAAATCGACCAAATTCAAACGAAGGTGATTATCGATAGAGATAAAACATCTGAGCTTGGCTTAAACATGCAAGATATCGGTAATTTATTTGGCTCAGCTTTAAGTGAAGGCTATATCAATTATTTTAATTATGATGGCCGTTCTTACCAGGTGATTCCCCAAGTAAAACGAGATACACGTATTAATACGGATCAATTGCTAGATTATTATATTAGAACAAGTCAAGGCCATAATGTGCCTTTGGCTACTATTGCAAGTCTTGAAAGACAAATTGTGCCGGAGTCTTTAAACCATTTCCAACAATTAAATTCAGCAACTATTTCAGCAGTTGGTTTTCCTGGTATTACTATGGAAAAAGCGCTATCTACTTTTGCCTCTATTGCTAAAGACGTATTACCTGATGGTTATTACATCGATTATGCTGCGCAATCACGTCAGTTTATTAAAGAGGGTTCAAGCTTAATTATTACCTTCTTCTTTGCTTTAATTATTATTTATCTATCATTAGCTGCTCTCTTTGAGAGTTTCCGTGATCCCTTTATTGTTTTGGTCTCAGTACCGATGTCTATTTGTGGTGCAATGATTTTCGTAAGCCTAGGTGTTGGGCATGCTACTTTGAATATTTATTCAGAAGTGGGTTTAGTGACCTTAATTGGCTTAATTTCTAAGCATGGTATTTTAATTGTCGAATTTGCCAATGAATTACAGTTAGCAGGAAAATCAAAACGAGACGCTATAATTCAAGCGGCAACTATTCGTTTACGTCCTATTTTAATGACAACGGCTGCAATGGTTTTAGGCGTAATTCCTTTGATTATTGCAACAGGTGCGGGTGCTTTAAGTCGCTATAATATTGGTCTTGTAATTGCCACTGGTATTTCAATTGGTACCTTATTTACTATCTTTGTTGTTCCAGCGATGTATTTATTAATGGCAGAAGATCACCGCAAAAAACAAGAAAAGGCAGCTCTTTTTGAAGAAGAGCTTAAAGTTTAGTCATTCAGAAGTTGAATTTAGTTTAGGCATCAAGTATAAATCGAAAACTTTTATATTTATGAATGTTTATGCTACTTTCCGAACTGTCTCAAGAGCTTTTAAAAGAAATCTTTCTGTTGATTTTACCTGAAGACTTATTGCGGCTGACCTTGACTGGTAATCTAGGGAATGTAGGGAAAATATCCGTAGATGTTTTATTTAGTAACCCTCAATTTGCAGAATTCCAACAAGAGCTTCTCAATTTAGGTAGGAAAACGCCTCGAATTTTAACGTGGCTTGATAAAGAAAAATTACAAGAAGCGATGCGTGGGCAATCTTTTTTTTATCAGCTACAGGGAATGGATTTTTTAAATCAGAAGCCCATTATTGAACAAGCTGAATTTCAAAATTATCTAAATAGATGTATTGCTCAAATGAAGGCTAGTAATAATTTTAAAAAATTAAAAGCTATTTTACTTGTATGGGGGCGAGAGCAAAAAGATGAGGTTTATAAATATATAAAAGAAAAAATAAACAATGAAAAAATTAGTAACCGAAAAGCAGCTTTAGAAGCTTTAGCACTTACAGGATATAAATTAGGTAGAAGCCGATTACTAATGCTTTATCCGTTTATAAAAAAAGATGATTTTATCAATCCCGAAATAGCTGTAGATATTAGCAATGTATTGAAAATATATGTTGATATTTTAGGCGGTAAAGATTTTGATAATTTATTTGTGTTTATAAAAGATAATTTATTCAATAAAGCTTGGAATTCATATCTTGTATCCCTAGTTTTAAAACACCTAGCTACAAGGTTAGCGAAAGATAGCACAAAAATAGAAGCGCTTTTTTCCTTTTTAGTACAAAACTTAAGTGATGAAAATAGGGTTGAATTTGCCTTAGATGCCTTGATTTATTTAATTAATTTACTAGATGAGCAACAATTAGAATCTATTTCTCCACAAATTAGAAAAAACTTAGTATCTAATGATGTAAACAAATTTGATAATGCTCAAAAAGTGCTTATTGCCCTTAAACAAAATAAAATTAAGCAAGAAAAAATAAAATTATTGCTTTTAGACATCCACCAAGGCCTGTTAAATAGAAGAATTCAACAAAAGAACGATAGAGATATCTTATCTATTATTGCTGCAATGCAAGCTGTACCTATTAAAGAATGGTTTAGAGAGCAATTAAAAGATAGTGATGTATTGGAAAGATTAAAGGCATGGCGAATTGCAGGCGCTTATTCACCTCCTCTCTCTCAACTAGAGCTTAACATGCTTGTGGATGTACTAATAAATACTTTGTCACATCCGAGTGAGAATGCGCGTATTTTAGCAATAGAGGTCGCCAATCTTTTTGCTTATGCTTTAGTTTCTGAAATGGAGACATTGCTTCCTTCTTTACAAGCAAACTTAAGAAAAAATATGCTAATTTCAAATACATTTTTTTATGAAAAGCTCCATTTATTAATAACAAAAACTTTCATTAATTTTGCCGGCCAAATAAATAAAATAGGAAATGGATTTGCTTGGTTAGAAACAAATTTAGACGCAAATGATAAGGAGAGTCTAGAAATAAAATTAAAGGGCTTTTATAGTTTGATAAAATCTAATGCTACTAATGTTCCTGTAGACTCTATTCTATTGGTTTTACAAGAAAATCTTGAAATTTTAAAACAAGCTCCAAAAGATAAAATAAAGGATTTATTACCCATCATGTTGGAGCTTTTAGTCAGTTTATTGAAAGACGATTTATTAAATAGTGAAAGATTAGAAAAATTAAAATCATTTCTTCCTCTTTTAGAAGACATTTTATTGACATTGAATTTTGATCGAAACGCTTTTAAAGCGCTTGGAATATTGTCTGAATTTTTTTCAGGTTGGATAGCCTCTAAGGCAACAAAAAGAATAATTGCTATATTGGAAGATCAGGAAGTAGGTAATAAGTTTAAGATTTTAT
>JAIUOG010000106.1 GCA_020161725.1 Pseudomonadota bacterium | reverse complement strand
AAATTGACTAAACACATGAGAACAAACTAATTTATGAATAAGAGGGCTTTAATAATAATAAGTTAAAAAATAAAGACTTTGAAAATATTGAATGCATGTTTAGCAGAATGATATTGTAAAATTAGGAATAAAAAGGAATAAATGTAAGGAATAACTCCATTAAAAACCTTTAAAATAAAGGAGTTAAATACCATAAAAACAATTAATTTAAGGAAAAATTCCTTTATTTGCTTTATATGAACCATTTTCTATTTTGGAAATAGTTCAAAATGAGATCGTATAAATCCAACTAATAAACTGAAATAAAATAGCACAAGTTCCATTTTGGAACTTGTGGGTAAAAACGTAATTAAGCTTAAAAAAGATAACCCATAGTTGCCACTACAGATAAAGGGGGAAACAATTCCTCTCTACTCTCAAATGTAGTAGTACAATTTTTAATACAGGGGATGAGACAACGATATATTATTTAAATAAGTATTGTATAGTGAATAAAATGCTTTTATAACGTCCGGATAAATCGCATGCATATAAGAAACGCTAAAAACGGTGACTGCCTTAAAATATATAACCTCCATGTTAATTCGATTAAACATTATTGTTCTGAGTTTTATTCTGAAGAGGCTATAGCTGCGTGGCTGGAGTTAAAATCACCAGAAGAATACAAAAATCATTCATCAAATAGAATAATTATTGTTGCTGAAAAAGATGATGAAATAGTAGGATTCGGCTTAATAAATTTGAACAAAAAAAGCATTGTCAGTCTTTATTTAAAGCCCCATATGTCTGGCAAAGGGATAGGAAAATTACTGCTACAAAAGCTTGAGGAAATAGCGCGACAAAATCAAATTGAAATGTTGAAGTTGGCCTCTACATTAAATGCAGTCGAATTTTATCATCGAATGGGATATCAAGGCGAAGTTAAAAGCATTTTCAAACTCACATCAGGAATTAATCTAGACTGCATTGAAATGACAAAGCAATTAATAACCGCTGACATTGAACCCGAATACAGTGAATCTGAATGAATTAGTTGTTCACAAGATTCATTTCTTGTTTTGTAATTCTTGAGGTTTGAAAAACTCCAAATTTTGCGTAAATAGTTTTTAATTTCGTTGGAGGATTAGAACAATTGAAGCTTATTCACCTTACGGAATCAGTCAAAATAATGTTTCGAGAACTCAAAGCAGATACAAATTGCCAATATGTCCTTTCTGCAAAAGATAATGAGCCGTTAAGCCCCACCCATGGTCTTAGACGAAGTTTCTGCACCCAACTTGACGAAACACTTCACATTGATCCAGTAGTGATTGAAAAAAGAAATGAAATGCTTGTCCAACATACCATGGAGTGAGTCTCTTGAAAATTTAATAGAAGACAACCTAGTGCCAATTCTCATTAAACAAGTAGCAATATAGTAGAACTAGAGATCGTGACAATTTGTCACAGACTGAATATAGGCAATTGATTGGAAAAAATTATGGAACAATAATCACAAATCATTATTTATCAAACTGAAAATGGGCATACCAAAATTGATGTTCGTTTGGAAAATGAAACTGTTTGGCTGTCACAAAAGCATATGGCTGATTATTTCAAATGACTAAATCAACAATAAGTAAACATACAAGCAACATATATCAAGAAAAAGAATTAGAAGCAGAAGCAACTGTTCAGCATTGATTTTGCAAAACAAACACGAATATACTTTTGCCCCCCAGCCAATGTAAAAAAAATAGATCCTGGAATTGTTGGTATTTTTGCTTTTGAAGAAAGGCTTTTGAGGCTGTTTCTGCATCCTTAAAATAGGTAGAGATATCAATCAAAACATAATAAGTACCCTGGGGGTAATAGATTTAAAACCCAAATTTAAAAATGTGTTAATCACCATATCCCGTTGTTGTTGATAAAATTCAATTAGAGTTTTTGGGTAAGAATGAGTAACAATAGGATATCTTGCTTCTATAGTATAAGAGCCCTCATTACCTAAACTTGAAGAATGAAGGCCTGAGCATATGACAAGACCCGTTTTGGTGTAAATAGCATTTTGTAAGGCGGTAACCACAAAGTATTTGAAGTACTCTCCACCAACGATCTTACTTAGTAAGCTTGTCTCAATTATTGGGTTTTATTATTGGGGATAGGCCGCCAATCAATGGGACACTTGTAAAGTACAAGATTATTATCGCAAATATACGTATGATTTTTTTCATCTATAGAGCAACATCCAATAATATTTTTATCTTTCTCTCTAGGTGGCGCTGCTTTTAAAAAAATTTGCCCATTACAAAAAGGATATATGCATCTAGCAAAAAGAGTTGGTTCCTCAACATATTTTCTATCAGAAGATAAAAAATAATACTTCCCCTTGTAAAGCATAAAAGTGTTTTTTGGATTTCCCTCAAAAAGCACCCCCCATAATCGACCATTCAAACCCCAAAAAAAGCAAAAAGACAAAATAAAAAGCACCAAAAGCTCTGGCAGGAATCGGGGACCCTCAACCCCAAGGAATTGCGCAATATTTAGACAGTCAGCTATAATTGCAACAAATAGAGAAACACCTGCAAAAATCGAGCGTTGGCGAATTTTTCCCTTAACGCTTTCTCGTTGAATGATGTTTTTAACACCTGTTTCTTTTAATTGAGTAAATTCGTTAAATGGTGGGGGAGCAAGGGGATTGAAATGAATAGAGCCAGTATTATTAATACAGAAATTTCCATTTCCTGAAATATTATTTGTATTGTCTACATTGGCTCCATCTCTAGTATTATCTTTATTGATTTCATCATTTGTATCATCCATATCATCCATATTGATCCCATCTTTGATAAAGTCTTTTTATAAAAATAATGCGACTATAAACCAAACACTTTTTATTAAGTGTACCTTAAGAGTTTTTACCGGAGGGATTAATTCGTAACTCATTGATTTCATTGGTCGGGACGGAAGGATTTGAACCTTCGACCACTAGCACCCCATGCTAGTACGCTACCAGGCTGCGCTACGCCCCGAATTTGAGGGTGATAATAACTTGGTTTTTTTAAAATGACAAGATTGTTTAATAAACTACGCAGGTTGTATAGCCAAAATTATGGTTGGCTAGGCCTAAGACATTTGTTAATCCTTGTACTTGTAAGGGGGTGTAGTTATCAACGCCTACACCGCTGTTGGTTGAGTTGCCTAGTTGGCCGTAGAGGTTATTACCCCAGCATTCTACCGTACCTGTTTTTAATAAGGCGCAGTTGTGGTAAACACCAGCGGCAATGGTGGCAACATCCGCGCTTAAACCGGTGACGGTTAGAGGAACATCATTTTCTAGCTCAGATCCACTATTGGAACTATTACCTAATTGGCCGTAATTATTAGAGCCCCAACATTTAACATCGCCGTTTTGTAAAAGTGCACAACTATGGAAAGCACCACTCACAACAGATAAGGCTGGGCTGCCTAAACTTTGTACGCTTACAGGAGTGGGTGTCGCAACATCCTCCTCACCGCTATTTAAGGTATTTCCTAGCTGGCCAAAATGATTTTGCCCCCAGCATTGAATATCCCCTGTATCTAATAAGGCACAGGTATGGTAGGCACCACCGCTGATAGAAACTACTTTAGAGGCTAAGCCATCAACACCTAAAGGAGTAGAATTAGCCATATCACGCTCGCCAACATTAGTATCATTACCTAGTTGGCCAAAATAATTCCATCCCCAACATTTTACTGTCCCGTCTTTTAATAAAGCACAGCTATGAAGGGCGCCACCTGAGACTAAAATCACATCGGCACTTAAGTCTTCCAATTCAAAAGGGGAGCTATTTTCACTTAAAGTTTTACGTAACCTGCCTATCTGACCTACCTGACTTAACCCCCAACAATAAACACTGCCAGTAGTTAGAAGTGCACAGCTATGATTTGTTCCATTCGATATCGCTAAGACAGAGCCTGCGAGCTCATCTATGGTCATAGGGGTATAATTTTCCATCATGGTTCCACTATTAGTCCCTGTACCTAATTGGCCGTATTGGTTTAACCCCCAGCATTGAACATCGCCAGTTTGTAAAAGAGCACAACTATGGGCACTACCGGTGGTTACAGCTACAACACCTGAAGTTAAATTAAGTACATCCGTTGGCACATTATTCGGATCGCTTGTGCCATGATTAACACTTGAACCAAGCTGGCCATAGAGATTTAAGCCCCAGCATTTTACCCCGCCTACCACCATCACTCGCGTAGACATGAGAATGGGGCTGTTGTCTGCATTATCAGCAGTAAAACTCATCGTTCTTGTCGTACGAACAGGGGCTATTGTAGGAATACTAAAATCAAGAGTGCAGCTATTTCCAGCAACAAGGGTACTGGGGCAATTCATTGTAAAATAAGTGAGCCAGATACTTGGGATGGTTGCAGTTAAATTAGTGACATCTTCATCCCCACTATTAGTGATGGTAATGCTGCCTGTATCGCCCTGTTGAAAGACAAAACTTGTAACCTGATTACCATCTCGCCAAAAGTCAAGATGACCTGTGGCAAGCGTTGGTAAAGAATAAAGAGTAAAATAAAAACCTAAAAAGGTGGCTAATTTGAGCATAGAACATCCTTGTTCTAAATAGACTTTTATTAAGAAAGCCTATTATCGGGTTCAAACCCTAGCCAAAAGCATTAATACCGGTAATATGTCGCCCTAAAACTAAGGTGTGCACATTGTCTGTTCCTTCATAGGTAAATACCGATTCCAGATTCAACATGTGACGAATAACACCGTATTCAAGACTGATGCCATTTCCACCTAATAAGTTCCGACAAGCACGAGCAATTTTGATTGCCTCCCGGCAAGCATTACCTTTAGCAAGTGAAATCATCGTAGGTGTTTCTCTGCCTGCTTCTTTTAAACGACCAATTTGTAAGTTCAGACACTTCGCTTTAACAATTTCGGTATACATATCAGCTAAGTCTTTTTGAATCAGCTGGAAAGAGGCCAGTGGCTTATCAAATTGCTTTCTTTCTATGACATAATTAGTCGCAATATCAAAGCAAGCTTCAGCAGCTCCCATAGCCCCCCAAGCAATGCCGTAGCGTGCTTGACTTAAACAAGAAAGGGCAGCGCCCAAACCTTTTTCTGTACCTGGTAAAAGATTTTCTTCAGGGACAAAGACATCATCAAATACTAATTCACCGGTAATTGAAGCACGCAAAGACATTTTGTGTTTGATTTCATTGCGAATGAAACCATCAAATTCTTTTTCAACGATAAAACCACGAATACCTTCATCCGTCTTTGCCCACACAATGGCTAAATCAGCTATTGGTGCATTGGTAATCCACATTTTAGCGCCCTTTAAACGCCAACCACCCTCAACTTTTTTTGCATAAGTGCGCATTGAGGCAGGGTCAGACCCTGAATCAGGTTCTGTTAAACCAAAGCAGCCAATCATTTTTCCTGCTGCCATTGCCGGCAAGAAGCGTTGCTTTTGCTCTTCCGAGCCATATCGAAAAATGGGATACATGCATAAAGAACTTTGAACTGAAACAAAGCTTCTTAAACCGCTATCCCCTTTTTCTAATTCTTGGCAGACCAAACCATAGGCAACATAGGATGCTTCAGCACCACCATATTGGCTTGGCAAGGTTAAACCTAAAAGACCTAATTCAGCTGACTTTTGGATAAGTTCTTTTGGAAAAGTGGCATGCTCAAAAGATTCTGCCATCAAAGGTACTACATCTTGCTCAACAAAACGCGCTACTGAATCACGGATAAGACGCTCATCTTCAGTCAGTTGTTCATCAAGAAATAACAAATCGTCCACTTTCCTTCTCCCTATTAGCTTGATTTAAAGCAATTACAGCTTTAATAATTGCATCGCGACTTGGTAATAAATATTCCCAAGAAGTTCCTAAGGGGATAAAACAATCTTCCCCTGTAATTCTTTTGATATTGATAGGATTAGTTGCCTTCTCAACTAGCATGGTAATTAACCCTTCGCTTATAGAAGCGCTTTCCCTACCCTCATCCACAATTAAGACTTTTTTAGCTTTAGAAATTTCTCGCAAAATTGCCTCTATTGGTAAGGGGCTAAGCCAATGTAGATCTACAATTTTGACTGAAATTTGGTGTTTTTCCTTTAAGATCTTTTCAGCCTGTCTTGATAAATAATAACCATTACCATAGGTTAAAATAACCGTATCACCCTCACCATAAACACCCACATCACCAAGCGTTATCGTGTCTTCAATGGCAGGGTAATCAAAAAGCCAACCGTTATCACCAGGCTCGTGTAAATCCTTAGTCATATATAAAGCAATCGGTTCTAAAAAAACGACCACTCGCCCTTCTTCATAGGCTAATTTAAGGCAAGCACGAAGCATTTTAGCGGCATCAGGTCCATTAGAGGGGCAAGCTACAATGACTCCCGGTAAATCTCTTAAAACAGCAATGGAATTATCATTATGGAAATGGCCACCAAACCCTTTTTGATAAGCAAGGGAGGCGATACGGATTACCATGGGATTTTGATATTGCCCATTAGAGAAAAAAGAAAGGGTGGATGCTTCGCCACGCAATTGATCTTCAGCATTATGTAAATAAGCTAAAAATTGAATTTCGGGAACTGGAATAAATCCATTATGAGCAAAACCAATTGCAGTACCTAAAATAGTCGTCTCATCCAGGATAGAATCAAACACCCGCTTTTTACCAAAACGAGCTTGTAAATCCGCGGTCACACGGTAAACACCGCCCTTTTTACCCACATCTTCGCCAAAAATGAGCATGTTAGGGTATTGCAGCATTAAATCAGTCAAAGCAAAGTTTATTTGCTGGGCTAAATTTCGTTTTAAGTTGAGCTGATTGAAATTCGTTGTATAAACGCGTTCTCTGTCTTCGATAGTCGGTAAAGGATACGCTTTTTTTACTTGCTTTTTTGGTAAAATTGAAGCCATTATTTCAGCTGCATTTTGCATTCTTGGCAAGCGAATAACTTCCATTGCCTTAGCTTCTATGAGCGCTTTATTATTTTGATAAAGAGCTATAATCGCCTCAATACTCATCCAATCGGCTTCAATCAAAGCTCTTGCTGTATGTAAGAGAGGATCATTGGCTTCTCTTGCTTCAATTTCGGCAAGACTATTATATTGCGATTCAATATCTGAACCAGCATGCCCTAAAATTCTTACACATTTCATATGCAAGAAAACAGGTTGTTTTTTTATTCTTGCAATATATTCTGCTTGCTTTGCCTTTAAATAAACATCGGCGATATTTAAGCCATCACAGGCGATATATTGCCAACCTGTACGGTTTTTAATTGAATTTTCTATCCAGTTAGAGGAAGTAGGTACAGAAATACCGATATTATTATCTTCACAAATAAAGACCATGGGTAAAGGATGGCCTTGGTCTGCAAGCCAAGAAGCAGCATTCAGTGTTGTTTGAGCAGAAGCATGATTAGTAGAGGCATCACCAAAGCTACATAGAATGACGGAATCCTTTGGCAAAGTCGCTTCAAATTTCAATGCATTCGCTTTCGAAACTGAAAGAGTAGTACCTAAGGCCTTCGGTAAATGCGAGGCAATAGTTGATGTTTGTGGGGGAATATAAAGAGGCACAGAGCCAAATACTTTATGACGGCCTCCTGCAATGGGATCTGAAGCTGCGGCAACTAACGATAATAAAATATCTTTAACCCCATCCCCCTCTTCTAAGGATTTTGCTCTTTGCACATAGAAAGCCCCACTTCGATAATGCAAAAAAGCCATATCTGTTTTACGAAAGACTTTACCAATGACCGCATTCCCCTCATGGCCACTACTGCCGATAGTATAAAAAGAGAGCCCTTTTTCTTTTAATTGACGAGCAATTAAATCCAATAAACGAGACTTAATCTGCGAATCAAATAGTTCAATTGCGGTTTTTTTATCAATACCTGCATCAAAAAAAAGAGTGGAACTTCGAGCAAGGGGAAATTGGGCTTGGCTTACACGATTAATAAATTGTTCATCGACAACGGTAGCTCTATCTAACATTGTTAACATCCTGTTTGATTTATCCTGAATACCGCAAGAAAGGGTTTATACCCGTGCTCTTCCAAAATGTTATTTTTATTCTATTGCTTTTTCCGCCCCTCGTTTTTTTAAAAGCTCGCAATAGAACGCTCTATTACTCTCTTTTAAAAAAACG
>JAIUOG010000105.1 GCA_020161725.1 Pseudomonadota bacterium | reverse complement strand
AAACAAAAAATACACAAAAGCATCTTAATTATTCCTTTAAATGCCAAAAGCAATCAGTAACAACCCCTAAAATTTTAAGATCATCGTTTAATTCAATTTCTTTAAAAAATTCTTTATTTTGCGGAATAAGAAAGGTTTTTCCGTCTTTAAATCCTAATTCTCTAACTAGAAAACTATTAAATTTATGAGAAAAGCAAAGTACGAATTTATAATTTTTAAAGTGCTCTTCTGATATTTTTTTAATAAAAACAACGGATTGCATTGGGAGAGCAGGTGCCATAGACATATCTAACATCTTGATAGCAATGGTTCCATTGTCCTCGGTGTTTAAAGGCAACCAAGTCCTTACTTCATCTGTATTAATAGGTTTTTGTTCTAAGAAAAAACGCTCTAGATTAGATGAATCTAATAAAGGTACTTTCTTGTAAGTAGTTAAAAATTGCTGTTTAGGATCATCTATTACAAGCATAGTTCCTTCTCCAGTGGCAAGCCATTGGGCATTAAGGCCTAAGGCTATCGCAATTTCAAAAGTAAAACGTGACGATTGTGTCTGGCTATTACATAAGAATTGAATAACCTGCGGTTTTACACCAATAGCTCTGGCTAAATCGGCTTTTTTCATTTTGCAATGTTCAAGTGCATGATTTAGACGAGCAGATAAATTTTCTAAAGTAGTCTCTGTATTCATAAAGCGATTATAAACAAACAATATACATTTTTTCAATAAAATCATAAAAAATAAATTTTTATATAAATTTATAAAGAATTCTTGTTTTTTTGTTTTTTAGAGTATAAATTACCTTTCCTGTGTGACGTAGGAATTGGTTACACATCGCTTTTTAAATAATGGAGATAAATATGGAAAATAATAATGACAGAGTCTTAGCTTATACCCTTGCAAAGAAAGTTTCTCATGAGGAGCTAATGGAGATCTCTTGTGCTGGGGCACATAATCAATATGGTTCTGGTACTGTTCTTACAGGTAGAGGTCCATTTGATTTTCTAGTTGATATATAAGTGGATTAAAAAAATAGCTAATTATTAAGTTTTTAAAAAAAGGAAAACAATATGGAAAATAACAATGGCAGAGTCCTAGCTTATACCCTAGCAAAAGAGGTTTCTCATGAGGAATTGCATGGTGTAGCCGGATCAGGAGCAGGAGTAAACCTTACCCAATATCGTACTTTACGTGCCACTGGTTCTGGTCAGGATATTGTAGTCGATTTTAGAGCAGATTAATAAAAATAATAGAAACACCCGCTTTTTAATAATGGAGATAAATATGGAAAATAATAACGACAGAGTCCTAGCTTATACCCTAGCAAAGGAAGTTTCTCATGATGAATTAAATGAAGTATCAGGCGCAGGATTTCATCTAACCCAATATACCTCTTTACGTGCCTCTGGCGGTGGTGGTTATGACGGTTCAATCGATTTCACGATGGATTGGTAAATAAGGGGAGCAAAGCTCCCTTAAATATGTATTAGTTGTAGGGAAAAGAATGAAATATTTAATTTTAACTGAGCCTGATGATTTTCATGCGCTTATGACAAAACTGGCCTTGGAGCGTTTAGGCCATCAAGTACGTTTGCTGTTTACGGCCGATCAACCAACCAAGCAAAAAAACAGCATTTTTATTACGAATGATGCTTATCAATGGAAAATGGTCGATGATTATTCTTCCTTGGAAGATAATGATTATGATGTCGTTTGGTGGCGTAGAGCCAGAGCGCCTTCTGTTCCTAAGGATAAAATTCACGAGAAAGATTATGATTTTGTTCGTAGGGAAAATAGAGCTTTATATGAAGCTGTTACTGATAATATGGCACCTGATGCTTGGTGGATAAATAATAAAGAGGCATCTATCAAGGCTCATTCCAAAATATATCAGCTTAAGCATGCATCGAAAGTGGGTTTACAAATCCCTGTTACCCTTTGTTCTAATAACCCTCAAGATATTAGATATTTTCTGCTGCAAAATGAAGATGAGGGCGTCATCTATAAACCTTTCTTTTCTAATTTTTGGCTTAATAAGAACCATACTAAGGTCAGTTATACCTCTAAAATTACTTTCCTAGAATTGCCTTCTAATAAGTTATTGCAGTATGCACCAGGCTTATATCAAAAAGAAATTAAGAAAAAATACGAACTAAGGGTCACTTGTTTTGGCGATTACCTGATTGCAGTAAAGCTTAACTCGCAAGCTCATGCTGAATCGAAGGTGGATTGGCGGGCGATTTCTCACCTTGACTTGCAAGTTGAGCTTTATCAATTACCTCTTGATATCGAAAATAAAATTAAGGCTTTCATGAAAAATATGGGTCTTGTTTTTGGTTGTCTCGATTTTATTGTTTCTGAAGATGGTGAATACATTTTCTTGGAAGTAAATGAACAGGGGCAATTTTTATGGATTGAAGATGCTAATCCCCAATTAAAAATGCTCGATGTTTTTGTGCAATTTCTACTAAGTCGTTCAACTGATTTTCAATGGCATCCCAAAGAAACCAATTTTAGCCTCAGTGATTTCCACGAGGAGGCAGAGGAGTTATATAAAATCCATCAACAACGCCATGTTAATTTAAATATTCTAACCACAATTAATTTTAAGGAATAAAATGTTAAAACTTCTATTTTTTTCAACAAGTCTAATTTTCAATTTAACTGCAGTCGCCTCTAATGTTGTAGATGCGCATGGCACTGATAGTAAAACAGCAAATCAGTTGGTTAAACAATATGGTAAAAAAGTAGATGAAGTAGAAACTAAAATATTGGATATATATAAGCAACCTGATTCTAAAAAGAAAACTGCTTTGTTAGAGGAACAATTTGAGAAAAAAATTCAATTGGTTAAGGATATACAAAAAAAATATGGTTATCCTTTCGTAGATTTTCAAACAATTATCTATCCCGATAAGAAAAATAATTATACTACTATTGAAGTTATCGAAAAAAATGCACCCGAGCGCATGCTTTTTGTCGAGAAAAATCGACCTGATCCCGAAGATGAAAAAAATTATCCTGATGATTTGATTTCAAAAATGAGGATTTATGAAAGAAGTTTTATGGAGTTAGCTCTTTTTAAAAAGGCAAAAATAGAAAAAGATGATTGCCCTTATTACCATTGTATATCTGGGATTAAAAATCATGGCTTAGAATCAAAACTTTTAGCACTTAAGAAAGGGGCTGATAGTCAAAGAAAATTTGTTATAAAAAGTCTTAAGGATAAAGACTCCGAGCGACGCGGAGCTGCTGCCTACCTAGTCGGCTTGTTTGATGATCCTCACGAAATAATTCAATTGGTGCTACCTCTTGTTACAGATATTAATGAAGGTGTTCGTAATAACGCGGTTCGTGTTATTGCATCAACTGTAGAAAAGGCCAAAATGACTGAAATTGACATAGTTCCTTTTATAAAGTTACTGGATTCACCTTATATCCTTGATAGAAATAAATCACTCTGGGTTTTGGTGGGTACAAGTAAAAATCCTAAGCAGCAAGCTATCATTAAACAAAAAGCAAGATATCGTTTAATTGAATTATTAAAGCTTACACAGCCAAACAATCATGAGCCAGCTTATATTATTTTAAAAAATATAAGTGGTAAGAATTATAGCGAGCATGATTATAAAGCCTGGAAGAAATGGGCAGACCTCTCTTAATTTATAAGTTTTTGGTTGTACTATGTCAAATACGCTTTTTAGAACAGAGGCGGCTAATAGCCGCCTACAACGACACCTAGGGCCAATTAATATTAATCTGCCTTTGAGTTATAAATTAATTGGATTTGTCGTTGCTATTTTCCTAATTGGTTTAATTTTATTTTTAATTTTTGCAAAAACGGCAGAAAAAATAATTGTTCGAGGATATTTGGATAATGAAGATGGCATAATTTCTATCCATTCTGAATTGGGAGGTTTAGTTGTTAAGCAACTCCATAAGGAAGGCGATAAGATAAAAAAAGGTGAGCTTCTTATGGTTATATCTCAAGCTGATCTTAGCCAGTCTAATAAGCAAATTAATAATCTCAATCAGCAGATAAATAATTTCAAGCAGCAATATCTAATTAAAACAGAACGTTTTGCATCTCTTGTAAAAATTCATAAGAAAAAATACCTTTCGGATAGCCAATTAAAAGATGCTGAGGCGGATATTTTGGAACTTGATTCTAAGATAAAAAATATCGAGTTAGAACAAATGCGTTTAAAGCAAGGACGATTTCATCTTATTAAAGCACCAAAAGAGGGTGTGATTACCAATGTTTTGTTCAAACAGGGGCAGTTCATTACACCGATGATGCCTCTTTTACAAATATTACCTCAGCACACTAAGTTGATTGTGAATCTTCCTGTACCTGTACAGCATGTTTCTTTTTTAAAAAATGATGCTGATATTTTTATTCAATACGATGCTTATCCCTATCAGCGCTTTGGGGTGTATAAAGCATCGATTAAAAAAATTAATCTCACGGTGTTAACCGATGAAAAAGAAGATAAACCAATCAAAATAGGACAGCCTTATTACAAAATAAAAGCCGAATTAAAAGAGCCCTTTGTATGGATATATGGCAAGAAAGTCGGTTTGACTCAGGGGATGACGGTATCAGCTGTATTGTCTGGTGATAAGCAAAGTTTATGGCAATGGATCCTTGACCCAGTCTATAGCTATTATGGCAGGCATTTTTCATGATCAATCAGCTGATTTTAAAACCAAAAAAAAAGCAGAAATTAACCTTAATTAGGCAAGATGAGCTAAGCGATTGCGGCCATGCCTGTGTTGCTATGATTGCTAATTTTCATGGTCATAATTTAAGCCTTTTAGCGCTCAAAGAAATAAAAGATGTTTCATCTCGCGGGACGACCTTATTAGAGCTTCTTAATCTCTTAGATAAGATATCATTACGTGGAAGAGCGTTGAAAGTTGAGATAAACCAATTCATACAATTAAAGACGCCTCTTATTTTACATTGGAATATGAATCACTTTGTTGTGCTTTACAAAATAACAAAGAACTATGCTCTTATTTATGATCCTGCAATTGGTAAAAGAAAAATAACGATTAATGAACTAAGCAAATCATTTTCAGGGATTGCGCTTGAAGTCGAGCCTAAAGATGATTTCAAGCCAATTGTCGCTAAAAATGAGCTTAGCCTTTTTGATATTTTCAAATTATTAAAAGGGCTAGGTTCATCATTGCTAGTTTTAGTGATTTTATCTCTTTGTGTCGAGTTATTTGTCTTAATTAATCCGCTCTTTCTTCAATATATTACTGATCATATCGTCAATATGAATGCGATTGATACACTTTATATTATAGCTATCGGGTTTAGTTTTTTTGCTCTGACCCATAGTTTAGTAGAATGGCTTAGAACGAAATTAATTATTTATCTTAATAATAATTTAAGAGAAAAACTTAGCTCAAAGGTGGTTAATCATTTATTAAGATTACCCTTGGACTATTTTGAAAAACGACATATGGGGGATATTTTATCCAAGTTTTATTCTATTCAAGAGATTCAGAATAAGTTAACCACCGATTCTATTACTACTCTTTTAGATGGCTTTATCATTGTTTTATCGCTTCTTATTATGTTTTTTTATAGTTTTAAGTTAACACTCATCATCATTTTTACACTGTCACTCTATCTTATAATTAGAGGTCTTAGTTATCAGTATCAAAAAAACCAAACTGAGCTTTCTGTAAGAGAGCATGCTGATGTGAATACTAAATTGCTTGAAATGATACAAGGAATTATGGCGATTAAAATTTTTGCGAAAGAAGAATCTATCTTTAGACACTGGAAAAATAATTTTATCACGGCCTTAAACGCAGATATTAGGCTGGCTCGTATTCATAATCATTTTCAGATAGCAACCTTAGGTTTATTTAACTTAGAGCATATTTTAGTTATTAGCCTTGCGGCTTTCTCTATAATGGAAAATCAATTTTCTTTAGGAATGTTGGTGGCCTTTCTTGCTTATCGTCAAACGTTGGTAAATAAATCCACTTCCTTTATACATAAAATTTATGAATATAAATTAGTTTCAGTTCAAATGAAAAGAATGGCTGATATTTTGTTAAACCCTATAGAAGAAGAGGATAAATTTCATATTGAACAAGAAATAGTAGGAAAAATAGAAGTAAAAAATCTTTCTTATTATTATCCAGGTAGCCCAAAGCCTACTTTAAAGCAAGTTAATTTTGTAATAGAGCCTGGCGAAAAAGTGGTTATCACAGGGACTTCAGGTATTGGCAAAACAACTCTTTTAAAGATCTTGTTAGGTCTTATTAAAGCAAGTGAAGGGCAAATATTAATAGATGAGTGTGCTTTAGGGCTATTAGGGATTAAACATTATAGAAAGGCCTGTGCATCTGTAATGCAAGAAGATAGTCTAATTTCAGGCTCCATTTTAGATAACATCAACTTTATGAGCGATGAAATTGATCTTTTGCAAATTCATAAAGTATGCAAAATGGCTGCGATTCATGATGATATTCTTGCTATGCCAATGGGTTACGAAACCCTCATTAGTGATATGAATACTTTATCAGGAGGGCAAAGGCAACGTATCTTAATTGCTAGAGCTCTGTATAAAAATCCTAAAATTTTATTTTTGGATGAAGCAACAAGCCATTTAGATATGGAAACTGAAATTAAAATTAATCAGGCTCTAAAAAATCTAAATATAACTCAAGTAATTATTGCCCATCGGCAAGAAACTATCAAAATGGCTGATAGAATAATTCGCTTAGGTTGATAAAAGAGTCGCCAATTCTTCCGACTCAGTAGTCTTCTCTCTAGATCTTGTTTCCTTTCTGAAGTCAGATGCTTCCTCTCTTTGCCTACGCCCCGCGACGTGTTCACGGGGTCTAGAGATCCTATTTGGGCTCTCAAAAAAGCCTTTTGCATCCTAACTTAAATAACTAAAGGAATAATTTTATACGGTACAAGTTTACAATATTGCTGCCAATCACTACCGTATTTTTCAGCGCAACGCTTATCATCCCGGAATGCTCTATCAAATAGTAATACAGTCAAAAATGATAGATAAAAATAAGGAGAAAAATGCGTAAATAAAGCAGGGACAGACCAGAAAAAGGCGCCAGCTAGCTCAGGAATATAGTGAAAATGTCTAGCAATACCCCACCAGCCAGAAGCAAGAAGTAGTGATTGTTTTTCTTCTCCAGCTAAAGTTTTGTAATTTGCTAAAAGCACTTGCGGCTTTTTCCCCCATATTTTACAGTTTCCTTCGCTTGCTCTGGCAACTATGCGTTGTCTATCAGCATTAAAATTAATAAGAATGCTTATTGCACCTAAACAAAAGATTGTAGTCGCCCAAAAAGTGCTTAATTCAATTGGATGAAGAACAAGATACATGGATGGTGAGGTGTAAATACAAGGTACCCAAACCAAACAACCCCAGCAAATATAGAAGCCAGCTCGGTCATGCATAATATCTAAAGAACGTAAATAACCTGTTTCCCAGATATAAAATTTAGTTAAATATATAAATTGGAGACTAACGGCTACTAGCATCGAATTAGATAAAAAACCTAATTCAGCTTGTTTACTTGCATAAGAAATTAATAATAAACCCCAACTCATCATACCGAAGCGACAATTGATAAATTTCTTTATATTTAAGCCGAAGGCTAAAGGATATAGTTCAGCTCCCCAATAATAATCAAAGATAAAATTGCCTGTGATACCAGAATCAGTGGAGGAGGGGTAATAGCGGCCTTTAAAATAAAGAAAAAAGCAAAATAATAAACTTGAAAGATTTAAAGCACCTAGAATGGAGCCAAGATTATCGTAAAGGATAGCAGCAGAAAATAAATTTAGGCCAAAACTAGCAAAACAAAATATACTTACAGTAGCAATAAAGGCAGCGACACCATTTGCCTTATAAACAGGAATATTACCTTTCTCAGTAAGTGGGCCGTTAAAAGGTTTACCTGGTAGAAAACGCATCAAGGCTAATTCAAAGATAGCAAATCCAGCTATCATGGACCAAGCTAGCGGGGAGCCAAAAAAATAAGGTTGCCAAATTTGATAAATGGTAGTTAGTAAACCGTGGTTGGTAATAAGAGTCCAGAGGCTTTGTAATGACCCATCTAATTTTGCATTGGTATACCACATCAACATAACAAAAGGAGGGCAGAGAAAAATAAGAAGTAAAGGCCCTAATGTGTTTCTAAGTTTAATCCACATAATGTTTCCCTACATTATTAATAGAAGGAATTAGAGTAAATAAAAAAGGCTAATAAAGTCCAATAAAATAATTTCAAAAAAAGTTAAGAAAGTATTTGACAAGGAGCGCAGGATGAGTAGAATGTGCGTTCTGAGCTTGAGGCTCTGCTGATTAAGAAAATGGATAGACAAACTGTGTGGGCGCTTGATTGATGAGTGCTTTGAGAAAAGATTGA
>JAIUOG010000104.1 GCA_020161725.1 Pseudomonadota bacterium | reverse complement strand
CTGAGTGATCCTGACGTATTTTTACCCAATTTATAGCGCAATTTAAACTGACTATGATTAAAATTTATGTCATTCCCGCGTAGGCGGGAATCCATTTATCAAACAAAGTGAGGTGCCACTTTAAGAAATAGATTCCCGCCTACGCGGGAATGACAAAAAATTGAATCAAAAGGTTTAATATTGCTCGTTTGAGTAATTAAATGTCAGGATTCCTCAGCGCTTCGCTTCATCCAGGCTACATTTTAAATAGTTTTTTTAAAAACCTAGCATTTTGAAAGAGCACAGTACATAGATATCTTTTATGACATTAAAAACACAAAAGGGGAGTTTAATGCCAATTCGAAATAAAATAAAAGTTTTATTGCATGGTAGAGAGGTAGGAAAGACAAGCCTTTTTGATAGATACATCAGTGATATTTTCTACGCCTCCAACCCGCTTAAATTTCCTGAAGCTGTAGATGAAAAACTCGAAAATAATGGTACTGTAAAAATTAGGCTTAGGGATAGATTCATTCCCCTTGAAGATAAACATTATAAATCAGCTGCTGTTCATATTTTATTATTTGATATGACAAAGCCAAATCCATTGTTAGATTTATCAAATACCTTATTGAAAATAAAAGAAGCTAATAAAGATAGAAAAAGAAAACCGCTTATTTATTTAGTGGGTACAAAAGCTGATTTAATTGCCAATACAGCAACGCTTCAGGCAGAAATGGCTCTTTTTTCCGAAAATAATCAATTAACCGGATTTAAAATAACAAGTGCAAAGGAAAACCGAGGAATAAAAGAACTTTTTGCAGATATTGCTACGACCTATGTAAAAAATAAAAAGGAAGATGAAGCAGCCGAAGACGTTAAAAAACAGCTTATTATCAGGCTTAAAGCCTATGTTACAAGAATTGAATCTCATACCATAGCTAGCCCTGATACTAATTCAACAAAAATTAATTTTGCTTATAATTTTAGTATTTTTTATCGTAAATCAAGAGCCTTAAATAGAGAAATAAATTATCTTTTGGCAAAAGAGATAATTAAAAGATTAGAAAAAAACTCCATTTCAGAGGCTTTTTCTGACATAAATAAAATCAGAGATGAAATTATAGATAAAAATAATTTTCTAAAAAATAAAGATTTTGTGTCACGAGGGATTAATAGCGACGAACTAAATGCCATCATAGATGATGGTGAAAATGTAGTTAAAAATTCACCTAATTTAAGATTTCGTTAAATATTAGCTAGCTTATTAATGTCTATGACAGCCAATTTTCAAACGTACTTTAAATTGGTTATCATTATCAGCCTCATTTGTTTGCATAATCTCATACCAGTCAAATTGGCCATGCAATTTAGAAGCAGTTAAAATAGCATTGTTAATTGCGTCACTAATTCCTTGCTCTGAACTACCTGAAAGTTCAACTACCGTGTAATCATAATTGCTCATTTCTCACTCCTTGAGGATTTTGGCAATATATACCCAAGTTTCTTCAAAATGCGCGATTTGCGCTTTTTGAAGAAACTTGGGTATCTACTCAAATCATTATAGTTTAGCTTTAAAGAAAAACAAATTGATTGTTTTATACCTGGTGAACTGTCTTGGTAGGAAAAACTCTCTATCCAACATTGTGCAAAAACCACCATGGATTCCCGCCTGCGCGGGAATGACAGGTTTTTTATTTATCACCTAGCTTCCTTCATTATCACACTTACGATTGTCATGCCCGCGAACTGATAGATCCCCTGATATTTTTTGAACAGAATAAATTTACCATTTTCTAGCTAACTCCTGTTCAATCAGGGTTGGCAAGTTTTCATAGTCAATAATAAGCTCCTGTAACTTATCAAATTCAATCATCATTTTCCCCAAATAGAAGTAGGAGAACACTTTTTTATCTCTGACTGTATTCGCCTGAAAAACGCGCTGATAATTTTGACTATGAGCAATTACCCCTATAATCCAAAACATGGTTTGAACAATAGCAGCCAATAGCATTTTGACGCCCCAACGATAAATGCTTTTCGTCGTAGCATAGCGAGCTGATAAACCAAACTGATGACTCTTGATATCTCGAAAAGATTGTTCTATTTGCATCCTCTTAGAGTAGTAATTGATAACATGAGTTGCAGTAAAATTGTCTTTAAGTAAATTAGTGGCTAGTATCCAGGGCTCTCGTGCTAATCGTCGATAATGATTAGAACCCGCTTTATCATTTCTTGGCGCTTTACTTAAATTTCTTTTTTCGCCAGGGCTCCGTCGTGTGGTAATTACACGGCATGGCCGATTATGCTCTTTCATAATGAAGGCTTGATTGTAACTTTTCGTTTTCTCAGCGATTTGAGGAACAAAATCTTTTACGGTGCTCCATTCTTCATCAGGACCCAGTTTTAGCATTTTTCCTTGACGAACCCGTGTTAGCCAAAACCAGCCATGTGATTCTATAGCCTTAAGCCAGTCCTCTCCAAATCCTGCATCCATAATAAAAATAACCGCTTTATTCTTTGGAATACACTGCATCACTCCTTTTATAAAAGAGCTTGCACGACCTGACAGTCCACCGGATTCGAAGACTTCGCGATACAATGGAATGCTTCTACCTTTAAGCGCAATTTCTGCGCTTAGCATTTGAACATCATGTTCATCTTGCAAATAGCAAAGATCGATTAACACCGGTGCATCAGCTTGAAATCGAAGGTACTGAAATAAAAAACTCGAAAGTCCTACGTAAATCGAGCTGATTTCCTCATATAAATATTTATTACTTTCTAAACGGTCTACTTTTTTTATTTTGTGTTTTAATGAAGTCTCTCCACTTAACCCTTTGCCTATCGCTGTCAGCGATAAATTTTGCTTCTTTTGAAGCGAGCACGCTACATCCATTATCGATTGTAAACGTTTACCATGGATGAAGGGACATTCTTCCATAAGATGACTATGCAGTATATCAAGCACTTCCATAAATTATCCTCAATAAACATTCTGGTAGAATTAGATCATTATCACGATTTTACTGCAATTATTTTTAACAAATTTGAGGGGATTCATCAGCCCGCGTAGGCGGGGATCCAACCCTGCATTAGCCTTTTGCTTGATTCAGTATAGCTTCCTACTGAAGCTAGAATGGCAAAATGAGTGGAATGCTTAATAAGTAAAATCTCCAGCCCTCGTGGAAGAGGGTGTCCGTATGGCGAGGGCAAAGTAAGAACTTGGATGGATTCCCGTCTACGCGGGAATGACAGATAAGTTAGAGAATTAATCTTTCAAGTTGTCATCCCCGCGTAGGCGGGGATCCAACCCTGCATTAGCCTTTTGCTTGATTCAGGATAGCTTCCTACTGAAGCTAAGAATGGCAAAATGAGTGGAATGCTTAATAAATAAAATCCTCTCCCTTCGTGGGACTAAGAGTCTTTATTGTTATTCATTATTTAATGAAGCAACTCTTACCGTCTCGAGCTCATCCGTTGCAGTAACAAGCCCCTTAAGAGCATCCTGATTAGTTTTAAAGAAACAGTTCTTAGTGATAGAAAAAGCTGCAATACCACCTAATAAAGCACTAACAGCACCTGTTATTAAACCGAAATGTAGGGCAGTTATACTGAGGAATGCTAGTACAACAGGTGGAGCTAAAAACACACCTAATGTCATGATGGCACTAAAGCAAATTGCTGCTGCTAATAAGGAAACTAAAAGCGGGATAATGTTTTTATTGCCTTTATGCTCAGCAATAATAGATTTGCTTAGCTCAACAATTGCATTCAAGTTATCCTCTGTTGGCGATATAAAATAAGCATTAATTTGAGTTTGATATTTTAAATATTGAGCATCAGAGAGTATTTTTTTCGCTTCTATTTTTAATTCATCAAAAATGGGTTCCAAATAATAAATTTGGCAAATTAATTGTCTTAATTCTTCTATGCCTTGGTCAGTCTTAGAAGAGGTTGTTCTATATATGGCATCAGGGAATCGCTGATTTAAAAGGCTTTGTATTTGCTCTTGTTTTTGGGTTAATAATTTTTCATCTAATACTAAATCCGATTTAGTGCCGGCAACAATGAATTTGGCTCTGGGATTTTTAATCTTTTGTAATGAAAAAAAAGAGAGCATCTTTTCTAAAATATCGGTAGATTCAAAGGTCAAATCAACACAACATACATAAATTTCTTTTTGCTGAATAAAAAGTTCTCTTGTGCCAAACCCTTCGTTTTGGCTAGCTGAATCATACAATTCGATTTGTGGCGTTATTAAACTATAAAAATCAAATAAGATTGTCTTGCTGGTATTTTCTTCAAAACTTTTATTCGCAATCCTTCTGGTTAAGGAACTCGTGCCCGCTCTAGAATGACCTAAAAAAACCGTGGTAAACATACATTTTGACTATAAAATGAATAATGGGTGTATTTTATAGTTTTTTGTTCAAAATTTAAACCTTTTTGTTTAAATTGACAAAGGTTTTAAAACAAACTTTAAATCCGGTTTTTGTTGTAGTCTATATTGATAAACGGCATAGAAGGCAATGATATTTTTTAAATAGTTTCTAGTTTCATGCCAGGGAAGTGTATCTATCCAAATATCTATCTCTTTCGGCGGGTGATTTTTAAGCCAGTAATTAACCTGAGTAGGCCCTGCATTATAAGCGGCTGCGACTAAAATTGGATGGCGATTAAAACGCGAAATAAGATGGCTTAGATAGGCTACTCCAATGTTAATATTTTTTTGTGAACTAAATAATTGTTTGGGATCGTTATAATTAATTCTTTCTTTTTTAGCGATGACAGAAGCAGTACTTGGCATTAATTGCATAAGCCCCTTTGCGCCAGCTGGAGATACCACATCTTCTCTAAAACCACTTTCCTGACGGATAATGGCATAAATTAATTCCGGTGGTACTTGATAATTTCTCGCATAATGTTTAACTGCATCTTGATAAACTAAGGGGAAACGAAGAGATAATTGATTAGTCAATTCATCCGTATTGCTTAAATAAACAGATTTAGAATGCCATTGTAAATGGGTTGCTAGCCAATAAAGTAATGCCGATTTATCCCTTTTAGGTAGCTCACTAATAAAATCAGTTAAAAGTCTCGAAGATTGGCCAATTTCTTTTCTATCATAAAGGGTTTTAATTTCATTTAAAAAAGGTTGGTAGGGCTTTAAAATAGATAAATCCGTATTCACAATTTCATTGGCAAATTCGAATTTTTTATTAAGCCTTAAACTAGCTAAAAATCCATAATAATGCCTATTTTTAGCAATTTCTGAATATTGTTCGTTGGCTTTTTCTATTTTGCCTTGAGCAGATAAGGCTCTTGCTAACCAATATTGCCAGCAGGGTTTATCATGAATATCCATTTGTTTAATTAGATATTCAACTCTTGACCAATTATTTCGTTTAAGAGCAAAGCGAATTTGCCAATCAAGTAAAGCCTCATTATAAAAAGCAGGTTTTATTTTATTAAACCATTGAATAGTATCATCATTGTTACGCATGGCCTTATAAAGAGTAAGATAGGCAAGAAAGTGTTGGCTTTGTGATGTGGTTAATAAATGTTTCTTTTGTCCTTCTTCAAAGACTTTAATTGCCTCATTCATATTCATAGGAACTAGGCGCTTTAGGCCGTATAAATAAAAATAATCATGTAAAAAACCCGGTTTTAACTGATTAATTTGGCGAGGACGCTGAATAATTGAATTTAAAACTAAGGATTCTGATTTTCGCGATATTTTGTATTGTCTTAATAAAAAACTTGCAAGGCCTGGGTTATTATTTTCTAAAGCAAGAATGATACGTTTAGTAATTAAGGCATCATTAAATTCTGCGCTTTGGTAGAGTATGCTAAAGAGGTTATTGCAGCCAGGGGGAAGAGAGGTTGGTGCTAGCCAGATAGTTTTAGCCTCACTCATTGCTTCCTTTGTTTTCCCCTGATTATAAGCAGCAAAAGCAGCAAAGCATTGTAAGTTTTTATCCTGACTTTTTTGATAATATTTAGAATAATTTTGCCAGTCATGTTGTCTTGCCAATTGATATAAAAAACGCTCACGAAGTTTTTGTGAAAGAGGTGCGTTTTCAGCGATAAAGCTTGCAAATTCGGGTGTAGCTTGGAGGGGGAGATTATCGCTCCAATTTAAATAATTTTGAAAACGAGTAACATAGTTTTTCTTATCAAATTCCGCATGTGCTAGGTTGATTGAAAATAGTCCGATAAGAAGAAAAATTTTTTTCATAATTTCTCGTTTAAATTTTATTTTTGAAAATACATTATGCATAGCTCAGCGTAGGAGGAAATCCATCCTGAATATCACTCTTTACATAATTCCTAGCAAAATCTTCGCTTAGCTACGGTCGATGATTTAGAAACTAAACATAGTATTTTCAAAGGCTAAGAGTAAATACCCAAACAACATTAAAATACGAATATTAAATGTAGTAGCGAAACCCAGGTTGCTACATTTTAAATGTTTTTTTTCAAAACATAGCTTTTTGAAAGAGCTTGAGTATAATCCTATTCATTTTACATTTGCATACCAAAAAAGATAGTAAAAGAATAAAATTAATTGTTTTATTAAAAGGATTAATGGAAAAATGGAATTCCAAATAAAAAAGGAAAGATTAAAACACAATTTAGCAGGTAAAATTCCTGATCTTATTTGGCAAGATTTTTTCGCACCAAGGTTATCAGAAGCACAACTGAGTTTTCTTAGCGGTGAGCTCAATCAATTTAAAAAAATTGATTATAGAGAAACATCCGTGCGTGATAGGCAAAGTTTTTGGTTAACTTTTGCTACCATAGATAATCAAATTGATTTTAATCAATTAATTAGACTAGCTGAAATTTGCCATTTATCTGATAGCGAATTATTTATGGCTGCACTTTATTTGCAAAACCCTGAATTTAGTTGGCATTTATTAGGCATTTTTTCTTCTGAAGAAATAGAAAAAATGTTTACTAGCCAGCGATACCAAATTTTTTATCTTGCCGCTAAAAATGGGCATATCAAGTTATTAGAGTATTTTGCTGAGCAATACCCTTCATTAATTTTAGAGGCTATCCAATCAGGGGAGCCTATTCCTTATTTATTCAGCAGAAAAGGATATATTCCCTATGGTGCATTGCGCTTTGCGGTTGAAAATGGTCACCCTAATATCGTTGCTTTTATTTTTAAAAATCTAGATTGTCAATTTTATAATGAGAGTATTGAGGCTAATGCATATGAAGCGCCTTGTTTAGCTGCTAAAAAGGGTGATTTAGCACTTTTAAACTATTTAATGGAAAAATATGAATCTGCAAAATACCCTCTGCTATTTTCTTCCAATCATTTTGAGATTTTTCATATTACCGTTAAAAAAGGCCATGTAGCTATTTTATCCTATTTATTTAGCTTAATGACTGAGGAGCAAATTCAAGAACTTCTTTTAAGACATGATTTTGAGCTTTTTAGGCTAGCCTGCAAAAAGGGTAGAACGGATATAGTTCAGCTTTGCTTGCAAATGGTAAAAGCAGAGCGTTTGCAAAAGATGCTTAGTTCTAACCAAAATGAAGCATTAATTAAAGCGTTAAGTCGTGGTCATATGGACGTTGTTGCATTATTACAACAAAAAATTCTATATGAAAATTGGCATGCTATTGGTCCTGACAATAATTATAAAATGGGTTTTAAACTGATTACCAAAGCCTCTATTGCTGGTTTAAATTTTTTTAAAACACAGATGCTTTATTTTGAAAATTTTATTAAATTTAAAAATTACAAGGCGATAAGAAAAGCCATAGACTTAGGTCATCTTGATGTTTTTAGCTTTTTTATAGACTGTTTATCTCCTTTTTTCTTAAATTTAAATTTAGATAAAACTAAAGAATGGTTACAGCACGCCTGTATTTTTAATCGCTTTACAATCTTTGAATTTATTATGAGTAGTTTGGGTAACGAAGCTAAAAAACAATTATTACAAAATGGTGGAGACGCTTTATTAGCGCTTGCAAAAGAAAATGGAGCGTATGAAATAAAAGATTATTTATTAAACTCGCTTAAAGTAGCTAAAGAAGAGAGCTCCCTTCAATTTTTAAGTGTATTTGCATTTAAACCGATTGAAGTACAGCTTATCTTGCCAGAGCAGAGCGTAGTTCTTCAATAGCCTTATCATAATTAGGGCTAGCAAAAATGGCAGAACCTGCAATAAATTCAGATGCGCCGGCTTTTTTAAGTTCGCCGATATTGTCTTTATTGACACCACCATCTACAGCAATAGCTAAATCTGGATGGTTATCTCTTATCCAGCGAATTTTAGAAAAAACTTCAGGTATTAAACGTTGACCACCAAAGCCTGGGTTAACAGTCATAACTAGCACGAAGTCGAGGCGATGTTTTAACCAATTAATACAATCGGGTGAGGTTGCTGGGTTAAGAACAATGCCTGCTTTACAGCCTTGGTCACGAATAAGGCT
>JAIUOG010000103.1 GCA_020161725.1 Pseudomonadota bacterium | reverse complement strand
AAAGAGCGCTTGCTGCTGAGGATGGTATCCGTCGTTTAGCTGAGCATGTTGACTCCCTAATTACAATTCCTAATAACAAGCTACTTTCTGTTTTAGGTAAAAATATTAGCTTATTAAATGCATTTAAAGCGGCTAACAACGTATTATTGGGTGCAGTAAAAGGTATTTCAGATTTAATTACTCGTCCCGGTTTAATTAACGTTGACTTTGCAGATGTTCGCACAGTAATGTCGGAAATGGGTATGGCTATGATGGGTACGGGCAGCGCTTCAGGTGAACAAAGAGCTCGCCAAGCGGCTGAAGCAGCAATTGCATCACCTCTGCTTGAAGATGTTAATTTTTCAGGTGCTCGTGGAATCTTAGTCAATATCACTGCAGGTTTAGATATGTCCATTGGTGAATTTGAAGAAGTAGGGGATGTAGTCAAAGAATTCATTTCTGATGATGCGACGGTTGTTGTTGGCACAGTTATTGATCCTGAAATGACAGATGAAATGAGAGTGACTGTAATAGTGACTGGTTTAGGCGGTGAAAACCGTGGAAGACATCAACAGCATACTATTGCTGCTAAGCCACGCATTATGGAATCTGCTCAGGCAGACGGTACTTTAGATTATCAACAATTAGATAGACCAGCTGTTATGCGTAAGCAAGCTTCAGCTATAAAAACGTCTAATGAAGGCTCAATTGCTGATGTTGATTATCTTGATATTCCGGCTTTTTTGCGTAGACAAGAAGAACAAGTAGACTGATTTTTTGTAAATTAGTACTTATTTTTTTAAGTTGTCTTTTTAAGAAGCATTTAAGCGAAAAAAATTAGACGAATCAATAAACTGCTGATATAATTCTGCGGTTTATTGTACGCATAAATACGGGATATCGATAAAGGTGATCACTGAATGATAAAACAAAGAACTCCAAAAAAAGTCATTCAAGCAACAGGTGTTGGGTTGCATTCAGGTGAGAAGGTGCTACTTACCTTACGTCCTGCTCCAATTAACACTGGCATCATTTTTAGACGTACTGATTTAAATCCTGTAGTTGAAATTCCTGCTCTTTATGATCATGTTGGCGATACAATGTTATGCACTTCTTTACAAAAAGACGGTGTAAAGGTAGCTACAGTTGAGCATTTGCTCTCTGCTTTTGCTGGCCTTGGTATTGATAATGCCTATGTTGATGTGAATGGGCCAGAGCTACCTATTATGGATGGTAGTGCTGCTCCCTTCGTTTTTCTAATCCAATCGGCTGGTATTCGTGAGCAAAGTGCAGCAAAACGTTTTATTCGTATTTTAAAGCCAATTCGAGTTGAGGAAAATGGCAAATATGTCCAATTTCTGCCTCATAATGGTTGCAAAGTATCCTTTACAATAGATTTTGATCATCCAGTATTTAACGACAAGCCACAAACCTCTACCTTCGATTTTTCACTAACTTCCTACGTAAAAAGTGTTTGTAGAGCAAGAACTTTTGGATTTTTATCCGACTATGAAAAATTACGTGAGTTTGATTTAGCTAAGGGCGGCAGCTTAGATAATGCTATTGTTGTTGATGATTATCGCGTATTAAACGATGATGGTTTACGTTTTGATGGTGAGTTTGTTACGCACAAAATTCTCGATGCAATTGGCGATGTCTATTTATTAGGTTGTGGTTTAATCGGTGCTTTCGAAGGCTATAAATCTGGCCATGGCTTAAATAATCGCTTATTACGTGAACTTATGGTCCGTCAAGATGCATGGGAATATACTTACTTCGATGCAGAAAATTACCAACCATTGTTCTTTCCCGATCTTAATCCAGTAGAAGCCTAATATATAGAATTATAACTGAGGCTAGGTTTCGCTGAGCTGATGTAGATACCCTCCTCTTGGCGAGAGCATGGAACATGAATAACAGCCTATCTCCTTGTCATCCTGAAAAAAGCGTTCGCTTTTTGAAGGATCTTATTGAGTGCGAAGTAAAAGCTTATGGGAAGAGTTTAAGCCTTTCATTCAGAAGATTCTTCGCTATGCTCAGAATGATAGGGATAATCCATCCAGGCTGCCATGAAACGTAACCAAGGAATGGAAGGTAATATAATTTTAATTGCGCGTTGTTAGATCAACGCTATCTAGTGGAGTTTTATTCAGCCAGTTGACTTAAAGCTTCTCTCAGCGGCTCATAGTCACATTGTTCAATAATCTGTTGAAGAGCCTCTTTTGCAGCATTAGAAAGGTTTTTCTTTCTTTTTTTTACTGTAGGCTCTATTTTGGTCTCAACTACTTTCAGTTTAATCGAAACTAATTGATATAGACCACCATCTTTCCGCAGTTTGTCTCTTAATTCAGGTAAAAAATAATGTAGTTCCGTAGCCCAACTAGAACTCGTAACAGTAATGATTAAGCAGCCTTTTTCAAAGCTACCTACTCTACAATGGCCTTTAAGCGAACCAGGCAAGTATGATTGCAAATGCCCATCTAATTCTTTTAATACTTCAGCTTTATTGCAGATAGATATTAATTGTTGATTTAAACAGCGGCTTATTTGTTGCATAGTAAATTGTGGATTTTAAAAAGATCTAGCATAGCAAAAATATGATTTCTGCAATATCATATATTGCGCTTTATATGATAAATAATGGATAAATAATGACTGAAACAAATATAGTGTATCTTGCTAAACTGCATTGGATCTTATTTTTCTGGCCCGCTGTCTTGGCCGTTGCGTCTATCATATTAGGTATTGAAGTTGATCAATTAAAAACAGTAGCCTTTTTTCTCTTTGCCTTTTCACTTGTCTGGGCTGGTATGTATTGGATGACCTATCTATTTTCCTCTCTCACTATTAAAAAGAAACAACTGATTTTAAGAACGGGTATTTTAGTAAGGCAAACGATTGATATTCCTTTAACCAAAATTGAAAGCATTGATATTAAGCAATCAATAATAGGTTCTATGCTAGGCTATGGTTCTTTAGTGATAACAGGAACTGGGGGCACTAAAAATATGATTAATTTTTTGGAAAAGCCACTTACTTGCAGACGTTATATAGAACAGTTGATGCATGGCTCAGAAGCTGATCCACTGCCTCAACTATAAAGATTATATTAGCGTTTTACGCTAGCGCTGCTAGTAGCCTCTTGAGCATCTGCTCTTGGGGCGTCATCTGGAAACATTTTATCATGAAGTTCTGTACGAGCTGCTTCTGCAAAAGTTTTTAAATCTTGTAAGGTTATTGTAGATAAATCAGGTATTGCTTTCAGTTTGTCTAAAACTACTTCTATTGTCGACAATTTTTCTTTAATTTGAACAAGCACTATGTTTGCTATTTTGACTTGTTTTTTGTTGAGAATACTTTTTCCCGATGAATTAACTGTAATATCCGTTAGATACATCGCATTGAAGACTCTTAGTCCCCCACTTATGGCCTCTAGTTTGGCATCACAGTCTTTGTAAATATCTAGTTTTAATTTTTTTTCTTTCTTTTCTGCTGCAAGTAGGCCAGTTTTCTCTTTGCTTTGAAATAAACCCATTAATGTCTCCAAATTTAAATAGGATGTAAAACAATTATAATCTCATGCTCGGTAAAATAATGGTTTATTAGTTTTTTTATGTTCCAGTTAATTAAAATTAATATCAAACAAATGAGTTAGATTTATCATGATATAATTTGACTCAGCCAGGCCTAATTATATTTCATGTTTACTTAAACTTTAGGTGTGGGATATGTAAATTTATTTCCAAATACCTTTGCTTGCTCAGGAAAAATTGTATCGATCATTGCTTGGATTTTTTGTAAATGGATAATAAATTGTTCTTGTGAAGCAAGGGCAGCATCTAAACCGTTTGTATCTTCTAAAAATGCCAGTGCTTCCTTAATTTCTTCTTGTGTTTTTTGAGCCTCATTTAAAAGCAGAATGGCACCCTTCATTGAGCGGTTAATGTCTTGTTTTTGTTTATTAGTAAAAGCGGTTTTTGAAGAACTTAGGCCAAAGGAATCCTCAACGTCTCTTAGTCCCTGAAATAAATAACGGAACCCCCTAGAAATTTCTTTATAAGTTTTTTCTTCTTGCTTTTGAGCTTTCTTTTGTTGCTTTTCTACTTTTTTTTGCTCTTTTAAGCTGTTTCCAGTTGAAAGTTTAGGCATAATGCTTTCCTCTAAATTAAGTTATCCTAACATATATTATGTCATTATAATTCAAATTTACCGGCTAGCTTTGCTATCAGCCTAAAATAAATCTTTTGTAAAAGACAGTCATTTACTCCATATCAACCCTATCTTTTTCCAAATTCGGGACAGAAATCACTAAAAATTGAACAGGTTCTGTTGAGGTATTTTTTACCGTATGTTGCTCTTCTGGATAAATTAAAAGACTATCATCTTTTGAAAGATGATAATTTTGCCCTTCAATTTCAATTAATAATTCACCTGCTAAACAATAAAAAAATTGCTCGGTTTTTCGATGATAATGTCTTTTTTCTGAAGTGTTGGGAGACATATTTTCAGAAATAACAGCGTAATTTGAATCCTTTGTTAGCCACCATCCATCACAATTGTCTCCCCATTTAAAATGAGGCATATTTTTTATAGAGCGAATGGTCCTGGTTTCTTGTTGTTTTTTTCTTTTCGTGAACCAGAGAATTAAATCATCGTCGAGGCAAACCATTTGTCCTGGTTCAATCGGTTGATAATTATAAGTAATCCCTAAACCATCAGGTTGATAACCTTCAGTAATATAGATTTTTTGTGCTTGACCATAATCTTTATATAAACCAACGCCAATACCCACTGTATCATGTAATTTAAAGGCTTCTTTTTCTGCTTTTTTAATTAATAAAGAGCCAATTCCCTTATTTCGAAAAAAGGGTAAAACATTTAAATCCATAATTTCAGGGATTTGTTGTTGTTTAAAAGGTGGGTATAAAGATTGCCATTTTAAAGTAATATAGCCTGCAAATTGATTATCCCAATAGGCTACCCAAATCAGACGTTCGCTTTCATTTTGCTCTTCAAGATATTGAATAAAGGTATTCTCAGGTTTTAAAACCCAATTAGATTGTGCAAAACCTTCAACAATCCTTGAAATATCGTTGAATTCAAGTTTTTTTAACTTGAGATTATTTTCTACAATCACAGCTTTCCTTAATTAATAGCTGGAATACATGCATCTTTCGATATAAATTCGTTGATTACCATATCAGTAATAGTGGCAATTACCTCATTGCCTGGAGCCGCATTTTTATTTTGCGTATAAAATAGGGCAAGAACAATAGGAGAGCAATGTGGGGGCCAAATAATGCCTATATCATTTGTTGTACCGTAATCACCAGTCCCTGTTTTGTCACCTACAAGCCAACCTTTAGGAGTGCCTGCGCGAATTCTCGCATTACCTGTGGTGTTATGGATTAACCAAGTCTTTAACAATTGGCGTTGGGGTAAAGCCAAGACATCTCCCAAAACTAATCGTTCTAAACTTTTAGCCATTGCTTTAGGTGTCGTTGTATCACGTAAATCCTTAGGCGTAGCTGAATTTAATTCAGGTTCCCATCTATCTAGCCTAAACTGATTATCGCCAATAGAGCGTGCAAAAGCAGTCACTTTTTCAGGGCCGCCAAGTTTTTTCGTAAGTAGATTAGCTGCGGTATTATCGCTATAAGTGATGGCAGCCTGACACAAGTCAGCAATAGTCATTCCCTCTTCTAAATGTTTTTCAGTAACTGGAGAGTAAGGGATTAAGCCACTTTTTTTATAAACTATCTTTTGTTGTAAGAAATTGCTTTCTTCCATGCTTTTTTTAAGAATAGCGGCAACATCAATAACCTTATAGGTGCTACAAAAGGGAACAGACTCGTCTGCTCGATATTCTATGCGTTCATTATTTGATGTATTGATTGCAGTAAGGCCAATGCGTCCGCCAACTCTGGCTTCTAATTTAGCAAGTTTTGCTTGCATAGAAATAGGCTCTGCTTGGCTTAGTAAACTAAAAAAAATAGCAGTAAAAAGAATAAAATAACGACTGAAAAAAATGGTCATGATTCTAATATTTCCGTTATTTGCCCTACATTATCAAGGAGGCCAAGCGCAATTCTAAATTCATCCCTTAAGGGTGGATTGACCTCAGGTTCTAAATTAAGATGGGCATAAGCTTCTTCATAATTACTATTAAACAGTGTCAAATGAGGATCATAATCATTAAAGGCCGCATTGATTGGGTTTTTGATTATTTGCGTAATATCTAAATGCATTTCCTTCAGTTTATTAAGTTCATTAGATATTAAAGAAACCCAACAAACGCCTCCCCATTTTGCATGCTCATAAATTTTAGAGCGTTTTATTGCAAAGTGAAGCTCTATGCTAGCTAATTCTAACGCTTTAACCTTATCCCAAATTGCATCAATTTGGTTTGAAGGCATTTCAAATTGGCAAAGTGTTACATGGGGCAAAGAATCTTGGCCCAGTTGGTAGGTATCAGTAGGGGCTATTTGTGATAAAGAATCTGAATATTGGACAAATTGCAGGGAGTTTGTTGGGATAAGTGCTAGATTGTATCTTTGGTGCAAGGAAGACTCCTACTAGAATATAGGAGTCTAGTATACAAATTTAAGTTAGGTTAGAAAAACCATATTTTGAGTTTTTTCTAATTTCCCTTTTCTATAATCTTCATCAATTGCTTTTATACTGGCTAAGGTTTCATCCGATGCTGAGTTACGGTATAAACCAAAACGGTTAATTTGTTCTATACGGCTAATTTTAGCAAGGCTTGTTTTTACACGAACTTTTTCTTTTTGTTTTGATTCATCAAGGCAGTCAGAAAGAATTGCGTATTTTTTAGGTTTCCTCTCTTTTAATTCCTGTGCTATGAATTCTTTATTTTTTAATAAACAACGAGTTACATGATAATAATTTTTGAGCTCGCCTAGAGTAAAATCTTTTTCGAGTTGTTGTTGGTATAGGTCAAGTTGTTTATTCCGTGGCAAAAGAGGGCTATGGCATTCTGCATCAGTTAGATCATTTTTCCCTAAAAAGGTTTTAATACCATCAAGGATAGATAAACAGACTTTAACTACAATAATAGCACCACTCAGCATGAGTAGAACAGGGATTGCTGCCGCAGGATTGATTGATAGAATCGTTAAAAGGACTAATAAGCATGAAACTAAAGCTAAATAAATGAGTATTTTTCCTTGAGAATTATTAACTGCTTGAAACGCATCGGCTATACCTGATTGATAAGATTTATCCATCATTTTAGATAGGCCCAACTTTGCAAGGCCTTGTAAAGCATAGCTACCAAATAAAGCGGGTAGCAGTGCATTAACAATTAGATTAACTGCTGTATTGGCTAAACTAAAACCAAAGCCCAAAAAGGGAGCAGCCAATAGGAGTAAAAAAAGTGGAATAAAGAATAAAACCTGTAATTTATGATTTAAGGGAAAGCGAATGAGAGGTAAAACGACATAACGAAAGGGTACCAAAATAGCATAATAAAAGGCTGAACGAAGTACTGTATATAACCAAAAATTACGTGTCTTTCGTTCTTTATTATCTTCTTCTGGATTAATTTGCTTAAATTCGGTATCAGCAAAACCAGCATAATTTAGAGCGTGGGCTAAGAAAGCATTAGACGCTTCCTTATTTTTAGGCGCTGTTACTTCTAAAACTTGCCATTCTTTTTTCCAAGCACCAAAAGAGGATACAAGGTCTCCTTTTTGCTTTTGTATGTAAACCTTAGGTTGAGCTGTACAGTTGTCCCAATTATCGAATTCGCTTTTTTTCGAGGGCTCATAAAGACCTGGCGGATTTAAAGCATTCACCTCTTCTATTTTTTCACCCTTATGAAGGGCTAAAAGCAATGCTAGTGCGCCACCTAAGCTTACGCCACATACTTTTGCTTTTTTATCTTGCTTATCTAACCAAGCTAGGATTCGTCGATGCCCTGAGCGGTATAATTTTTTACCTGCAGTTTCAAAAGCCTCAAGATCGGCCTTTTATCGATGATTCCCAATGTCTGGCCGGTGCTCTTTCTCTATGGGCTACTCGGTATCACCGGTTACACTGTCGACCTCGGGGTCTCGGTTGTAGGTATAATTACCCTCGGTATTGCGGTCGACGATACGATTCACTTTCTTGCGAAATTTCTGCGCGCACACCGCTCAGGCAAAAATAATAAAGAAGCAATTCTGCATACGCTGCGCGAAACCGGGGGCGCACTGATCATGACCTCGGTGATTCTCGTCGTCGGTTTCGGCATTCTGATTTTCAGCGGCTTTCTCGTGAACGCCAATATGGGATTACTCTCGGCGATCATTATTGCACTGGCCTTGCTGGCCGACTTCGTGATCACGCCAGCGGTACTCATCACCCTCTTTAAAGAGAAAGACTTCGACGAGAATACGGCCGAAGTATAGAGCCATGTCAGGAATGAGCCTTGAAAATCAGAAACGCTAATTTTGCCTTCGGCAAAATCACGCAAAACGGCCGCGACTTGCAATGCAAGCCGCCGGCCTGTTTCTGATTTTCAGTTTCGCCGT
>JAIUOG010000102.1 GCA_020161725.1 Pseudomonadota bacterium | reverse complement strand
TCTACTATACGCAAGATTTGAATGAGTAGTTGTTTTTCGTCTATAGGTTTCTGGAGGCAAAAATCTACTCCTGATTTGTTTAAATCTACAGTACTCAGATCGCTACTATTAGCACTAATCAACACTATAGGGGAATGTTTATTAAGTAAGGATTTTTGGCGGATCAAGCGTGCCGCCTCTAAACCATTAACTTTTGGCATCTGAAGATCTAGAAGGACCAGGTTGTATTTTTTCTCTTCACAAGCTGCCACGGCCATTTCACCATCATCTACAGTGGTTACAATGGCATTATCACATAATAATGAATCCAGGAGCATTTTATTAATGGGGTTATCTTCTGCAATTAATATCTCTGGATGGAGACACCTAAGCTGCGCTCTTAAGCCATTTAATTCGTGATTGGTTATTTTCTCTACACGATGTTCATTGATTATTGATTCTATGAGGTCTTGCAGCTTTTGTATACTAATGGGTTTGTATAAAAAGCCTTTAGCTCCCAGTGCCTGATAATCGCTAATAGGCCATTTGGAAATTAATACATAAGGTAGATGGTTATGCTTTGCTATGAGCTCGGCAATCTGGTGTTCACAGCCTTGATTTACATTAATAAATGCTATTTTACAGCCCTTATTTTTATCTAATGCCTCGTCAAGTTTGTTAAAGGAATCAATAGCGATACGTTCTATCCCCCAATAACCTAAGCCATTGCATAAGGCTTCAAGATGTAGAGGGTTATCATCGAAACAAAGCACCTTCAAATGGGCGAACCTGTGGGTTTGATTTTTTTCTATTTCGTAAGCCATCAGTTTTTCCACTTTAATCCGAGCTGTAAAGGTAGATCCCTTATTTAACTCACTGGTAAGATTGATACGGCCATGCATTTCTTCACAGAGTTTTTTACATATAACCAGACCTAATCCTGAACCGCCATAGCGTCGGGTAATACTCGTATCAGCCTGATTAAAGGCTGTGAATAGCTTATTTTGATCTTCTGGAGAAATTCCTATACCTGTATCGCTGATGGTTAAGCAAAGAGTGTAATCTTTATCTGTTTCCTGCTCGATTTTAGTTCTAACGGATACATAGCCATGATCAGTAAATTTTACAGCGTTGGTTACCAGGTTGCTAATTATTTGCTTAATTCTAAAGGGATCTCCCAAAAGAGTTTTAGGCACTTTAATTTCAGTAATTGGAATTAAATCTATGCCCTTTTTATGAGCATTAGGACTTGCAAGTACCAGTACTTCATCAACACATGAGCGTATATCAACTGGAATACAATCTAAATGCAATTTGCCCGCATCAATTTTAGAGAAATCAAGAATATCATTGATAATACCTAACAGGTCTTGGGCTGATAATTTAATCGTTTTAACATAATCCAATTGCAAAGGATCTAATTTACTTTCTAATAAAACATTGGTAAATCCTATAACACCGTTCATTGGTGTACGAATTTCATGGCTCATGTTAGCTATAAATTCTGACTTTTGGCGGCTTTTCTCTTCACTTTTTTTCTTATCAAGTGACAGTTCAATATTTTTTTCTTCAAGAAGTTCCAGGCTTTGTTGTAAATCTTCGGTAGCAACTTCAATATGCTGGTTAAGGTCACGGATAGTGCTAATGTATTGTTTTTGCAAATGGGCACAGCCTTTCTCAATAATGCCTAATTCCCCTTTGCTAGATACCTTGATTTCAGTTTCGAATTCATTCCTCAAAATTTGTTTCATACTTCTACGCAAACGAGAAATAGGAAGATAAATCTGTTTGGATAGAAAATAATGAATAGTTAATCCCATTAACAGACCAAATAAAGTGATGAAGATAGTCACTATTAGCATTTGATACCGTTTAATCAGCATGGATTGGGTATCTATATCTATAGACAGCCAGCCTAAAATATCGTCTGCCTGAACAGCTGAAGGGCTTAGGGCATTGATAATTGGTGTACTGGAATAGATATTGAATTTTGGTATGGTGATGGGGGCAATAAAATTGATAGTGAAAGGATTAATTTGTTTGGTTTCTATGTAATCGCCAGTGTAATCAGGTGGATTAAAGGGTTTGTGGAGAGAATGCTTTCCTCCTCTATACGCAAGGAGTTGGCCGCTGGAATTATAAAAAGCCAGGGCTTTTACTTCGGGGTTAATTGTAGATGCATTAATTAATCCCTGTAGCGTTCTTGTATCACTACGCAACATGGCATATTGAACTGCGGGTAATAATTGACGAATATAAGCTTCGCCCAGTCGAGACATATGTTGCGTTAAATCTTTACCAAATTGGCCATTGTAAAAAACTGCGAAAAGCAGGGCTACTAGGAAGGCAGGGATTAGTGTGGTGATTCTTAGTTGATATTTAATACCAATACTTTTCAAGTTAACTCCATATTACGCCAATAGTGCGGTCGAGTCTTTGCGTTGCAGGTAAAGTCGGCTATTATAGCGCGATTATTTTATTCCTTACAACGGATGATATTATGACTGTCAGAACACGATTTGCTCCAAGTCCCACTGGGCTTTTGCATGTAGGTGGCGTAAGAACCGCTTTATTTTCATGGCTTTATGCTAAACATCATCAAGGCCAATTTGTTTTAAGAATAGAAGATACAGATAGTGAGCGCTCAACTCAAGAATCGGTGCAAGCTATTTTAGATGGTATGGCGTGGCTAGGCATAGAGCAAGACGAAGGACCTATTTATCAAACGGATAGATATAGTCGTTATGAGGAAATTGCCAATCAATTATTAGATTCTGGTGAAGCCTATTGTTGTACCTGTTCAAAAGAGCGCTTAGAAGCACTTCGTGAAGCACAAATGCAAGCCAAGGAAAAACCACGTTATGATGGCCATTGCCGCGATAAAAATCTTCCTAAAGAGGGTAGTTTTGTTATCCGTTTCAAAAACCCTAAAACGGGAACTGTGTCTTTTAAGGACGAGGTTTATGGTGATATTCATGTTGCAAATGAAGAACTTGACGACCTTATTCTAATTCGTTCTGATGGCCACCCAACTTATAACTTTGCTGTCGTTATTGATGATTGGGATATGCAAATTAGCCATGTTATTCGTGGTGATGATCATATTAACAATACGCCAAGACAAATTAATCTATTTAAAGCCTTAGGCGCACCAGTACCTGTTTTTGCTCATTTACCAATGATTTTAGGTGATGATGGTAAGCGTTTATCGAAGCGGCATGGGGCAGTTAGTGTTTTACAGTTTAAAGAAATGGGGGTTTTACCTCATGCCTTACTTAATTATTTAGTTCGTTTAGGCTGGTCTTTTGGTGACCAAGAGATTTTTAGCTTGGATGAAATGATTAAAAATTTCTCGCTTAAAAATGTGAGCAGAGGTGTTTCAAGTTTTAACTATGAAAAATTATTTTGGTTAAACCAGCATTACCAAAAATCGGATTCACCAACGGAAGTTGCAAAAGCATTGGCTTGGCATTTTGAACAAAAGGGTATCGATATTAAAGCGGGCCCAAGTTTAGAGGAATTAGTTAGCTTGCAAGCTGAACGTTTTAAGACTTTAGAAGAGCTTTGTGAAAAGAGTCGTTATTTTTATGAAGATAAAATAACCTACGATGAAGATGCCGTTAAAAAACATTTAAGACCCGTTATTTTAGCGCCCTTAGAAGAATTATTTAAGCGTTTTTCTAACGTGGAAAATTGGCAAAATGATGCGTTACAAACAGTGATTAATGATCTTTGTGCAGAGCTTGAACTCAACATGGGGAAAATTGCCCAGCCGTTAAGAGTAGCTGTTACCGGTAGTTCAATGTCACCAGCAATTGATATGACTCTAACCTTATTAGGTAAGGAAAAAACAATCGCTCGCATGAATGAGGCTTTGAGTTTAATTCGTAAACGAAAAGAAGAGTCAGAGGGATAATTCAGCTTTTTCTTCCAATCCATCCTTAGCTTCAGCGGAGATCCATGTTGAATTGACATGGGATTTTGTTGCGGAATGGATTCTTGCCGAAGCGAAGAATGACAATCCACCGTATGACAGCACGCTTGTCATCCTGAAAAAAGCGTACGCTTTTAGAAGGATCTTATTGAATGCGAAGTGAAGAGTTTGGGGGCGAGTTCGAGCCCTGCATTCAAGCAGATTCTTCACTACGTTCAGAATGACAATATGAGGTGGTCAGAATTGACAGGTGGTAAGGAATAGCCGGGAAAAAATGACAGCCTCACTCCGTGTCATCCTGAAAATAGCGAAGCTATTTGAAGGATCTTATTGAATGCAGAGTGAAGGATTCTGAGGGAATTTCAAGCCTTGCATTCAAGAAGATTCTTCGCAAAGCTCAAGAATGACAGGTGGTAAGGAATAGCTGGGAAAAAATGACAGCCTCACTCCGCGTCCTGAGACCTGTCATCCTGAAAATAGCGAAGCATTTGAAGGATCTTATTGAATGCAGAGTGAAGGATTTTGAGGAAATTTCGAGCCTTTTATTAAAGGATTAACCCAACGAAAAAGGTTTTGCTATTTCTGGGTAAAAGTTATTCCACATTCTATCGCAATATTGCAAAAGATTTTTATGCTGATAAAGATGATTTTTTATTTCATCATCATAAGGAGCCCAAGCAATATTGGCTAAAAAGGCAAAGGCAGTGCTATCAATCGTACTTAACTCGCCAAAAAAATATTTTTGTTCGTCTAATAGCAAAGCGATAGCATCGATAGCCTCGATACCTAAACCAGAAACTTCATCAATAGAATGACGTCCCATCCCTTGATTATATAAGGCTTTTAATGTTGATTTACGCACTAAATTAGGAATAAATAATTTAGAAGGGAAGGTTAATTTTGCAAAAAACACTTCTTTGGTTAAAGGCCAAATTTTGTCATTTTGCCAACGGTTATAAACCATTATCCAGTAAAGATATTCGCTAAAGGTTTTTTCTAATAAAAGTGCGTTTGCCTTTTGTTCTTTTGACAAATGTTTATCTAATGAATTACCGACTTTTTTTTCTAAATGTTTAATAATAAATTCGCTATCTGCAATACAAAGGTTACCGTCTTTGATAAAAGGTAATTTACCCTTAGGCGCTTTCCTTGGGTCCCTAACATATTTAATTTCATAGGGTATCTCTTGCATGCGAAGGTAAGTTTCCATTTTTAAACAAAAAGGACTGCAATTAGGTAAACCTAGCATAGGAGGGAATTGATATAATATAATCATGTTTATTAATTTCCTTTTAATTAAACTGACATTTCTACTATTTTGCCTTAACAAGCGAAATGTTAAAAGAGACCTTAAAGTTTGGCGATTATACGCAAAAATAAATCCTGTAAAAGAGGTTTTGATGATTAACTGTCCCTGTGGTTCTAAAAAAGAATTTGCTGAATGCTGTGGTTTATATCTAGAGGAAAAAAAGGCTGCTAAAACGCCAGAAGCCTTAATGCGATCTCGTTATTCAGCTTATACTAAGGCTGATATAGCTTATATTAAAAGAACAATGAGAAAAAATGCCCTAATCAATTTTAATGAAAAAGAGGCTTATCTCTGGACCCAAAGTGTAAAATGGGAAAAACTGGAAGTTATAAATAGTTATCTCGATTCACAAAATGAAAATTTAGGCTATGTTGAATTTAAAGCTTATTTTCTTCTGCAAGAGAAAAGGCAAATAATGCATGAACTTAGTCAGTTTGAATTTGAGGAAGGGCAATGGTTTTATGTTGATGGTGAAAGGCCTCCTAAAACGCCTACAGTGAAGATATCACGTAATGCACCTTGTCCCTGCAATAGCCAAAAAAAATTTAAAAACTGTCATGGAAAAAGCTAAGATGGAAAACAATATTAGATAAAACGATCGGAAGTATCTGAAAAGTTTTAAAAAAAGGCTTGACAGTACAGGAGAGGCTCATTAAAATTCGACTCTCTTTGTAGGGGCTATAGCTCAGCTGGGAGAGCGCTTGCATGGCATGCAAGAGGTCGACGGTTCGATCCCGTCTAGCTCCACCACTATAGACTCTATAGTGAGAAATAATAGTTCTAAGGTCCCCATCGTCTAGAGGCCTAGGACATCGCCCTTTCACGGCGGTAACAGGGGTTCGAATCCCCTTGGGGACGCCACTTTTTTAGTGGATATGTGCTATCATTGTTAAGATATAAAAAGTTCCAAGGTCCCCATCGTCTAGAGGCCTAGGACATCGCCCTTTCACGGCGGTAACAGGGGTTCGAATCCCCTTGGGGACGCCAAATTTTTGGAATACATGCTTTCTTCTCAAAAAAAATCTAAATATATTAAAACATCTATTCTTGCCCTTATATCTGGCCCACATATCGCTTTGGCTTATCTTGGGAGAAACTGGCTTGCCTGTCTTTATGCTTTAGGAGCCTTAATTTTTTTCCCCTTAAACATTGTATTCTTATTAGCGCCAGGTGAAGCACATTTACCCTGGTTATTGTTAACCCTCTTATTTGAATGTGTAGGTCTAATTCATTGTATAAAGATTATAAAAAAAGAGGCGTTTTATCCTAAAACAGGATTTAGAAACTTCATTGATAGTTTTTTACTGATTTTTATATCCTATTTGGCTCTAATTTCTCTGTCTTTTCTTCTTTGGATAATTTTAGATATTGATTGCCAAATTGATCCCACTGGTTGTCTTTGTGGTTCCAATAAAGGTGATTAAAGCTTATTTTGTAATTTATAAATCATAATAGCTAAGGGCTCTTTTAAAAAAAAGCGAGATAAATAGCCTTTTTTTGCACAGACACTGGTTTGGGTAGGTGAGCTAATAGCATTAATTCCCTGTTTTTTTGCAACTAAACTTGCTCTTAAGCTGTGAAAGGGTTCGGTAACAATAATAATGTTATTGATATTATGTTTTTTCAGTATGCGTTTGCTATAGAGTAAGTTTTCATAGGTTGACGTTGATTGACTCTCAATGAGGATATCTTGTTTTGGGACGCCTAATTTGATAGCTAAATCTCTCATTGTTTTCGCTTCATTTATTTTATCTTCCTTATCAACGCCGCCTGACATAAGTAGTTTAGAGGCATAATTTTTTTTGTATAAGTTAACTGCTTTTTTTACTCTAGAAACTAGACAAGGATTAAGTTCATTATTTACATAAGCTCTTGCTCCTAATACAAGAACTAGCTCGGCTTGCTCGGGTGTATTTACTTCCCCCGTTTTTTTTACTAATACTGCTATGCTTAGATAGCAAATTGAAAGAAGAATTAAAATTATGCTGAAGCTTAAATAGAGTTTTTTCATAATAAAATTGGGTTTAGGCAACATTTTCATGTGCAATTAAACTCGGTGCAAATAAGTGAGCATTGTTCTGCTTTTTATCATCCCAACTATATTGATAAACTAAGTAAAATTGTCCCTCTGTCGGTATTAACCAGTTAGATTCTTTATCTTTCCCCGGTGAATTTTTTTGTATGTAAAAATCAATTGAACCATCTTCATTAAAACTAAGATTTTTTATCGATTCTTTATTTAATTGCATTAAGGCGGAGGTTTTTGTCGTATCTTTTACATTTTGTGTAAAAATAAGAAGATTTTCAAAATCAAGTTTATCTGCATGTTTAAGATGTAACTGATATTCATGTTCATCAATTAAATCATGGCCACTCATTGTTTCCCTAAAATTAATAAACACCATGGCAGAAAAAATAACCGCTTATTGTATGAAGACGAAGGAAAAAAATGTTCCTATGCAGGATGCTGTAATCACCAAAACGGCTCGTGGATGATCGTGACCAATGCTGACGGCGCGAAAAACTTTAAGCTTATGGCGGTGCCGGTGGCAGAATGGGCTCTGGACGATGTGACCAAATGGCGTGAACTTTTAGCGCCTCGTGCAGACGTGAAACTCGATCACGTGGACTGTTTCCAGCGTCATTTGGCGATTTGGGAGCGCGAAAAGGGATTCACGAAATTACGCATCAAGAACTTGATGACAACGCACACGGCAAGCGTCGAATTTCCCGAATTGAGTTATACCGTTCGGCCATCATTCAACCGCGAATATGACGCCAATGTGCTGCGTATCACCTATACGAGCATGACTACACCCCGAACGACGATCGACTACAACATGTTGGACGGTACGCGCATCATTCGCAAAGAAGAGGTGGTTAACGGTTATGAGAAGTCCCAATACGAGACAGTGCGTGAGTTTGCGTTATCAAAGGATGGTGCGACTCAAATTCCGATTTCGATTGTCTACAAGAAGGGTGTGGAGCGCAACGGCACCAACCCGACGATTTTGTACGGCTATGGCTCCTACGGTATCTCAATCGATCCTTCTTTCCACCAAGAGGTCATCTCGTTATTGGACCGAGGAATGGTTTATGCCATCGCACACATCCGCGGTGGAGGCGAGTTAGGACGACCTTGGTACGAAGCTGGAAAATTGTTGACGAAGCAAAACACGTTCGACGACTTTGTGCAAGCATCGCGTCATCTTATTGAACGCAAATACACCAATCCTGCACACTTGGGTATCTGGGGTGCCAGCGCCGGTGGACTTTTAATGGGCGCCGTCACCAACATGGCTCCTGAGCTCTACCGTGCCGTCATTGCTGATGTTCCTTTCGTTGATGTGATGAACACCATGCTCGACCCATCCTTGCCACTCGTCGTCAACGAATACGAGGAATGGGGTAACCCCACCGA
>JAIUOG010000101.1 GCA_020161725.1 Pseudomonadota bacterium | reverse complement strand
GTGAGCATGTAGAAAGAACCGCCAATGATGCCATTGCAAAAAGTGAAAGTTTTTTGCGTATTTTTCAATGGCGCTCGATTAGTATAGGTTTGATTAGTACTATTATTACGGCTCTTGCAATTGGTCTTTATATTAGCAATGAGCTTCCTTGGGAAATACACAAACATGCCATGCATGAAAGGCAAGCAGGAAAAGTTCTTATGAAAGCATGGCCCTCATTATCTGAAGAAGAAAAAAATAAAATTTTAAATGGGTTAGAGGAAAGGGGCTAAATGTTTTATTTATTAATTATCTTTTGTCTAAGCTTATGTTTTTTAACTCTACCCTGGCTCAATAAAACATGGCGCCTTTGGCAATGGCGAAAAGCTTTGGGGCTTAGAACCAAACAAAAGATATTTAATAAACTGTACCATTTAGTTAATGGATTTCTTCTTTCTCAAAAAGCACGCCAGCGAAAGGACTCGCCTGAGTTAGTTTATGGTGAAATTGAATTTGAATCATTTGTTGCCTTAATATCTATAACCAAACCAAATAAAGATACTGTTTTCTATGATTTAGGTTCAGGTACTGGAAAAGCAGTTATTGCAGCCTCCTTAGTTTTTGCCATGAAAAAATCAGTGGGTATCGAGCTTCTAGAGGAACTTCATCTCTGTGCTCATAGCCAAAAAGAACGGTTATTAGCGATTGCAGCGCAAGAGGCAAAAACGACAAACATTCAATTTAAAAGGGCTAATTTTTTAAATGAAAATGTAAATGAAGCCTCATTAATTTTTATTAACGCAACTGCATTTTTTGGTGAGCATTGGCTAGTTATAAGCAAAAAACTAGAAGAACTTAACCAAGATACTATTGTTATAAGCAGCTCCAAGAAATTAAAATCAAATCAATTTAAACATCTTTATAGTACTCACTTAACAATGAGCTGGGGAATCGTAGAAGCGTTTATTCAGCAAAGAAACTAAAAAATTTATTTCCAGTTGATTGATAACATTGAATTTTTTCAATATCTATCTATACTAAAAATAGGAAATGTTAACACCTGTTTTTCTTGGTGCTGACCAACTTAAAACGCGGCCAACCGAGGTGGATATGATAAAATCAGAGCTGATTGCAAGTCTTGCTGCAAAAATGACGCATCTACCAGAAAAACAAGTTGCAGACTGTGTCAATCAAATGCTTGAGCTAATGAGTGAAGCATTACTCAATAATCAACGGATAGAAATTAGAGGTTTTGGCAGTTTTTCCTTACATCACCGCCCTGAACGCCAGGCACATAATCCTAAAACAGGTGAAAAGGTTGTCACCGCGCCTAAATTTAGCCCTCATTTTAAACCTGGCAAAGAATTAAGAGAGCGAGTTAATGCGTCAAGAGCATCTATTAAAATAGAAGATAAAGATTAAGAAACAATGCAAAAACTGATATTTAAGTTTTTGCATTGTTTTAATAATTTAGGTTTTAGGTAGTGTAACGCCTGTTTGCCCTTGATATTTTCCTTCTCTATCACGGTAAGATACAAGACAGCCTTCATCTGACTCTAGAAAAATCATTTGCGCTACACCTTCATTTGCATAAATCTTTGCAGGCAATGGTGTTGTGTTGGAAAACTCTAAAGTAACATGCCCTTCCCACTCTGGCTCCAAAGGCGTTACATTCACAATAATTCCACAACGAGCATAGGTTGATTTACCTAAGCAAATAGTCAAAACATTACGAGGGATACGAAAGTATTCTATGGTTCTTGCTAAAGCAAAAGAATTGGGAGGAATAATACAAACATCGGATTTAACATTAACAAAGCTATTTTCATCAAAAGCCTTTGGATCGACTATCGCCGAATTAATATTAGTAAAAATTTTAAATTCGTCTGCACAGCGCACATCATAGCCATAACTTGATACACCATAGGAAATAATACGGCCGTTGTCAGTATTACGCACTTGATTTGACTCAAAAGGAGAGATCATTCCCTCTTCCCGAGCCATTCGTTCTATCCACTTATCCGCTTTAATAGACATTTTTATTTCTCTTTTTCAAATAAAAATACCCTTCTATCATAAAGAAAAGCACAGTGGAAGTAATTTGAAGTGACTTTTTTGTTTCAATTTTAAAATTAATTAGTATATCTATACTTAAAGCTTTCTAGATACCGCTCATAAAGCGCGGTACGTAAGGGGGAAGTAAAACACCAACTTTGGGGAGAAGCAAAACCAGCTTGCTTCCAATCTAAGATCTTGAAAAAAGATCTAAGCAGAGTCTGTGAGTAGCGAGCAACTGCATCTAAGCTTGTGATTTAAGAGAAATTAGGTATATATTTAAAATAGATTCAATTGACGCTTATGAACTCAAACAGGCTTTACAGGCGAGATTCAAAGAAAGCGAATATACTGGGAACTATTTTGAAATTATTTACCTTTATCTTAAGCCTTTTTATTTTTACAACTGTTCAAGCTGAACCCGTTCTTATTGGAACCCCTTTATATAATCCACCCTTTAATGTAGCGGCAGATAAAAAAGGTAATTTTTTTGGATTTGATATTGATATTACAATGGAGGCTTGTAGGCGTATTGAAGCAGAGTGTCGCTTTGTGCCTTTAACCTTTAGCCAAATTTTCGTTGATTTATTATCTGGAAAAATTAACCTTGGTATAGGCTCCATTAGTATTACTGATTTAAGGATGCAAAGCTTTCTTTTTACTCTACCTTACATGGCTAGTACAGGCCAATATGTAACTAACCAAAGCTCGAATTTAAATACAAGAGAAGCCTTGCAACAAAAAAAAGTAGGTGCGTTGCAAGGCAGTTTATTTAAGGCATTAATCCTAGAGCAATTTCCTAATAACGTGCAAATTCTTGAATACCCCACTCACCAAGATCTTTTTAATGCCTTATCAAATAAAAAAGTCGATGCCATTATTACCGATGAAGAGTCGGCTCAATATTGGACTGCGACTAATAGCGCCCTATTCAAATTATTAGGTGATCCTATCACTGTAGGTGTTGGGTATGGCATTATGGCTAATAAAAATGAGCAAGGTTTAGTGAACAGATTAAATAAAGCATTGGTGGATATGGAAACAGATGGTACCTATTTAAAAATTTATCAACGTTATTTTAATCATTAAAAATAGAATATTTAACAATTAATACCTTTTTTGCCAAAAAATAAAGACATGTTAAAATAGTCCCTTTTGTATTAAGGGCCATTTATGAATCTTTTGCCTGAAATTGGTAAAATTGCAGTTTTTCATGATGACTGTATCAAGCAGTGGAAAAAATCAAATATCGCCTTAACTAATAGCGATTTTTTAGGCTTGGTTGAGCAAAATCATGCCTTTAATTACCAGCTCTGGCACGCTGAGGATAGAGCAAGGCGCGATGATATGGGGTATGAATTTGTCTATTTAGCAAAACGAGAAATTGATCATTGCAACCAGCAAAGAAACAATCGTATTGAAGCAATGGATGAATGGCTTTTTAAAGAACTCAGCCCCAGATATGATAATAGCTGCTCAATCCATTCAGAAACACCAGGCATGATGATTGATAGATTATCGATTTTAGCGTTAAAAGCCTACCATATGCATCTACAGACTGAACGACAAGATGTTGATAATGCACATCAAGAAAAATGCTTCCATAAATGGCAAACGCTGCTAGCTCAACAGAAACAACTAGTTAAATGTCTAGTTGAGTTAATTGAGCAAGTACAATCTGGAACAAGAAGCTTTAAAATTCATTATCAATTTAAAATGTATAATGACCCCGCACTTAATCCAGAGCTTTATTCTTCTGCAAATTAAATACTAGCATTAAGAGGAGTCGTAATACAGTTTTCTCCACTTATTGAATGTCTTCTTTGAGAAATAATCGGGTGTTCTTTGGGAATCTGAGTGGATTGAGATAAAGGGTTGCCAGGGCTAAAGAAAGTCAATGAACTAGTTTCTTTAGGCCTTGTATTAGTAGTCGCATCAAAACTAGCAGGAGGTATGTCCTTCGATAAAGTGCTAAAGATGGATAAAGAACCTGAGTTGGTTTTTTTTGTTTTTTTACCAATATCATCAAGGCCACTACGAGAACGAGGGCGAGAGGTTATCTTTTGTTCTGTCTTTTTAGTAGTCCCTGGAGTATTGTCGCTGTGAGAGTCTGGCTTATTTGTAGGCGGCGCAGCAGGTGTATTTACTGATGTACTACCGGCGGGCGTATTATCAAGATTTGAAAGACTATGCTTATCCTTTTTAGCTATACGCGATATTGCTCTTAACCCAAAAATAAGGGAATAAACAATCGTGGAAAGGCCATCCACTATCAGCATGGGAAAAGACTCATGCCAATGATTGTCAGCTCCTTTTTCCATTAAAGGATTTAATAGGTGGCGAGTTGCATTACAAGCTTTTCCTGATGCAGCCCCTATCGAGCGAAGCGCCTCTGTTTTTCCGGCTGTTAAGCCCTGAGGCGTTGAATAAATATTTGCAGCCCTATCAATTTTATTAGCAATTGGCTCATCAGGGACAAATTTAGATGACCTCGTTTGAGCAGCTTTAAGGTTTCCGAGTACCTCTCCGAGGTAACATGGGCCTCCATTTTCCCGTTGCTTCTTCTCGGTCTCTTTTCGCAGCTCTATTTCTTGAACATCCTTATAGGCTTGCACTAAGGCTTTAGCTAGAAAGGCAATTATCAAGGTAGTACCCAAAGCAATGGATACAATAACAAGGGCAGGGGGAAAAGAAAAAGATAAGATAGATGATATTCCAGCAATGGCGAAGATAAAACTATTTGCAGCACTATAAGCAGCTAGACCATCTTTTAAACCATTGATAAAGGCAGGGAAATAATCTATTGCTGATTTACTTTGAAGTTCATTCTTTATTTTTTCAAATTTTGTATATTCACTATCGATATCCAGTTCCGATTTGTCCTGATATTTTAACTTAAATTGCCCATGATATTTCTTCTTTAAGGCCGCATGGGCTTTTTGCCTAAGACTATATTCCAACCTGTTAGAAACCTTTTTCGATTGCTGTTCAGAATTAGTTTTTTCGGTTAAAGCAACATAAAATTCTTTCATCGATTGCTCATCGAGCTTTTTATTTATTTTTTTACCAAAACTTTCTTCTAATCCTTTAATAAATTCGCTTTTAGCTTCCTCTCCGAGCTCTCTTTCTGATTTATCACCAAATATTTCACTAAATTGAGCATCAAATATTCTTTTAAATTCCTCATCAAATTTTTGATCAATTAGTTCATTTGCTTTAGACCCACCGGTCAGCACCCCTGCGACGACATCAAAATACCATTCAATTTTTTTAGAGCTCAAAGTTAACTGCATTTTCAGTCTGTCAGCTTCAATTCGCTGCTGTGCTGTATATTGTTCATAAATACGAGTAATAAGACAAAGAGCTGAAAAGGTAATACAAAAACCAGCCATAACAGGCAAGAGTTGTGGCCCCAAACTACAGAGATTTAAAGCCCCCATATAGAGATATAATCCATCCACAAAACCACTATACAAACCGGAAACCAAGCTTAGTTTCTTATATAATTCAGATTCTTTATTCTCTTCAACCTGCTTTAAAAACTTTTCATATTTTTCTAAATTAAATTCTTCCCATTTTTTGATGGCAGCATATAAATCATAATTCGCTTTTTGTAATCTTTCGCGTTCCTTATCAAAACGACGAAGCATTATACGATTGATAGCAGCAACAATACCAAAAACAAGGCCTATAGGTAAAAGATATTGCCCTAAATTTGCGCCTAGAAGATCTAATATTTGAATGGTAGTTCGTAAGGCTTTATACGCATTTTTAATCGCCTTAAGTACATCACGAACATAGGGCCATAAAATAGCTATATGCTTTTTAATAAAATCAGGGTCATCTTCTTTAAAAACAGAAGCCAACATGGCAAAGGCAGTTAAACCAATCGTCTCAAAACCAATTAAGATAAAACCCAAAGGGTTCATCATCGCATCATGCAAATAATCAGCAGCAAAAGAACGTTCTTTAATGAAGTAAAAATCAAATATATTTCGAGGAAGACTAACAGCAAGTCCTAAACTATCGACAAAGGCATAAGAGAGGTTGATGATATCATTGTTTAGCAGTTCAGAAAGACGACACAACTCTTCATCAAACCAGGATGGTTCCGTAGAGTTTTCTTTTTCGCCATTTTCTTTCATGCGGGCAATTTAGAGAGCACTAGAGTGAGAGAATTGTAACCAATTTCAAAAAAATGGTCAATTAAATTTCTCACATTTTGGATCAAATTAATACAAAAAAAACTCTAACAACTTTTCATTATAACAGCCCTTTAAAAAAAATAAATACATATATTTTCAATAAAATTCTTTAAATTAAGAATTAGCTCATCAATAAATGTGCTTGTTTTTCTTCTTGAAATGTATAAAGCCAATAAAAATTAGTTAAAGAGGAAGAGCATACTGTGCGTACGCATATAAATCTGCTAGCATATAAGGATATTTGTCTGCTTTTTATAGAAGGGTTTTGATGAGATATCGCTGTCGTCTTCTTCTCGCTTTGCTATTTTGTTCGAGTTTATCTATGGCTAACAATCCCAAAATTGTCTACGGTTACGTTGAAAAGGCAACTCTAGTTGATAAAAATATGATTTTATCCGCTAAATTAGATACAGGTGCTAAATCCGCCTCATTGAGCGCCAAGAATATTAAAGAAGTAAAGAAATCCGGGAAAACTTATTTACAATTTACAGTATTAGGTAAACACGAAACCATGGATTTTACGGCACCCTACCTTGGCAAAGTAAGAATAAAGGTACGCTCTCAAGAGCATTCCCCGCTAGAAAAAATGGAGCCGATTAGACGCCCTGTTGTCTTAATGAGAATACAAATAGGTGATGTGGTGCGTGATATCGCAGTCAATTTAACTAACCGCAAGCGCTTTAATTATCCTTTACTTCTTGGGCGAGATGCTATTATCGCCTTTAATGGTTTAGTTGACCCAAGCCAAGCTTTCCTTTTAAGAACTGAGAATTTAAAGAAAAATGAAGTCAAATAAACGCCATGTTTATGGTTTAATTATTAGTTTGTTTGTAATAGGCCTTAGCCTATTTTTTTATAGACATTTTATCTTAAACGTTCCACTGACTGATAATGAAACTGTAAATAGTTGGACAGTAGAAGCTAACTTGCGTTTTATTGCTGATAAAAATACCCCCGTAAAAGCTAGCTTTACCATTCCTTACATGCCCCCTTATTTTGCTATATTAGATGAGTATTTTGTCTCACATAATTATGGTGTTACAACAAATTTAAATGGTTATAACAGACAAACTGTCTGGTCTTTGCGAAGAAGTAGTGGTGATCAGTCCCTTTACTATCGAGCTATTTTTAGAGAAACGGATATTAACGAGTCAAGCTTATCAAAAGCGCCGATTGTTAAAGCGTTGCCACTTACAGAAACACAAAAATCAGCTGTAAATGCAATCACAAATCAAGTTCGCCAATCATCTGCTGATATCCAAACCTTTGCTCAAGGTACGGTTAAAGCCCTAGTCAAAGAAGATGGCAGTGCAAAACTTCTAGTTGGTAATAATTTTAGCGATGAAAATATCATTAATGCGGCCATTCTTATTCTAAACCAAGCTAAAATTTTTGCTCTGCCTGTTAAAGGGCTTAATTTAAGCCAGCAAAATCGAGCTGAGTTTAAAACCTACCTCATAGTGCATGATGGCAAAAAATGGACTTATATTAACCCAAGAACGGGAAGCGCTGGTTTTCCTAAAGAGTTCTTGGTTTGGCAATATGGTTTTGAACCAACCTTTGAAGTCATTGGCGGTAAAAAACCTATTTTTAATATTACCGTATCCCCTACTCCAATTAACGCATTATCGATAGCTAAAACGAGAGGTGTACAAACAGACTCGCAGCTCTTGCGCTTTTCTTTATTACAATTGCCAATTAATGTCCAAGAAACCTATAAAATCTTACTGACCGTGCCTATTGGTGCCTTTGTTATTCTACTTCTTCGCAACTTTGTAGGCTTAAAAACATTTGGTACTTTTATGCCGGTTTTAATTGCTTTAGCCTTTCGAGAAACTCATGTTATTTGGGGTATATCCTTATTTATTATCATTGTTTCCTTTGGCCTTCTAGCTCGATTTTATTTAGATCAGCTGCGGCTCTTATTGGTCCCCCGACTTGCTGCCATTTTAACCGTTGTTATTTTATTAATGATAGTTATCTCTGTATTTAGCCAAAACCTGGGCCTCGATTCAGGTTTATCAATAGCCCTTTTCCCTATGGTTATTTTAACCATGACTATTGAAAGAATGTGTATCACCTGGGATGAAAGGGGAGCGGCTGAGGCGATTAAGTCCGGTGCTGGTAGTCTGATTGCGGCAGTTCTTGCCTTTGGTGTGATGAATTTACCTCCCTTGCAATATTTATTTTTTGCCTTTCCTGAACTTTTATTAGTTTTATTGGCACTGATTTTATGGTTTGGCCAATATCGAGGTTATCGCTTAATAGAGCTTTTACGCTTTAAGGTCTTGGCGGAGAATCCTTAATGTGGCGCCTTTATAATTCGTTGAGAAAAAAAGGAATTTTAAGCATTAATCAACGTAATAGTGACTATGTTTTAAAATATAACGCACGTAAGCTCTATCCGCTCGTAGATGATAAATTACAAACGAAGCAACTAGCTATTGAAGCTGGCCTTGCAGTGCCTCCTCTTTATGGTTTAATCGAGACAGAACACCAAATTAAAGAACTGGAAACAATTTTAAAACCCTATAAAGATTTTGTAATTAAACCTGCACATGGCGCTGGAGGTGATGGCATCATTGTGGTAACAGATAAGATTCTTGGACGGTATCGCCAAATTAATGGAAAACTAATTACCGTACAGGAAATGAGCCACCATCTCTCGAGCCTTTTATCAGGAGCTTATAGCTTAGGCGGACATAGTGATTATGCCATTATTGAGCATCGCGTTATAGTCGACCCCGTTTTTAAAGAAGTTAGTTATG
>JAIUOG010000100.1 GCA_020161725.1 Pseudomonadota bacterium | reverse complement strand
CCGTTATCTATATGCCGTAAAACGTTCTCTCTAAAGTCTAATGAGTATGTCATAAGGGAAATTGAACGATAATAACAAATTAAATGGACATTTCAAAATTTAATTAACTATATATGTAGCCTTGATGGAGCCGAAGGCGTAATCAAGGTTTAGTTCTCATGCAACCAATCAATCCTTGGTTACGCTTCGCTCTGAGGAATCTCAACATATTTTTAACCAACATTGAAACAAGCAATTCCTCTCACACAAGGGGAGAGGGATTTAGCTTACAATTTTGTTCATCTTGTTGGTTAAAAATATATCAGGATCACTCAGCAGCTTCGCTGCACCAAGGTATTTGAATGTCCTAGATGAGTCGAAGACTTAATTAAAGTTTAGCTTCTTGGGTAGATTAAAAAGAAAATAATAAGTTTTCTAAACTAAGGGTTTGATTAAAATTAAAATTTAAGGCAATTTGTTTCATCATTTGATTTAACTTATCAAGTTGAGAAAACAGGGTATGAGGTTCGAAATAAGTTGATAAATGTTGGATTTTATCCTCTTTAGAGCTCGGATTAACTTTCAGGATAGAGCCAATTAATTGAGCATTAATGAGATATAAAAGGCCTATAAGTTCACTAAATTCATAGCTATTCCATTTTTGTGCTAGAAGACTAGCATTCGTTTTATTTTCTTTGAGAGAAATTAAATCATCTAAAATAGTATCGCAATGGCTATATACCTCACTCTTTTCGCTATTTTGAATTTCAGCAAAAGATAAATAACTACCATACTTAGCTACAGTATTTTGAATAGGCCATTGCTGACAACGACTAATGATAGTCGCCGGTAGAAAAGAAATTTCCTCTGCAATTAGAATAAATTCTAAGGATTCTGGCGGCTCCTCTAACAGTTTAAGTAAAGCATTAGCCGCTACTCTATTCATCTTTTCAGCAGGATTAATAACAATAATACGTCTTTTTGAAATATTAGGACTAGCATAAGCAAAAGACTGTAAGGCGCGAATTTGCTCAATTTTAATGGCATCATTCAATTTTTCATTTAAAACATAATGCAAATCAGGATGCGATTTAAGTGAAAATAAATGACAAGATTTACAATTACAGTTTTCCTTGGTCTCTAAACAGAGTAAAAATTTAGCCATTTTTTCACTGAAGAACGACGTAGCATTCGCATTACTGCCAACTAAAAGTATAGCCTGGGCTAATTTTCCTCTTTGATTTATTTTTAAAAACCGCTGCCAATACGGCATTAAATCGTTATCTAAGCTATCTAGCTGCATAATGAATTATTATAAAAAGTATCAAGATTGGTAACTAATGATTCTTGCACTCTTTTAAGAGGAAGGCTAGCATCTATTCGTATAACTTTATCCATTTCTTTGAGCAAACTATGGTAAGCGCTTTCAACCCGCTTAAAAAAATCGAGAGATTCCTGCTCAATTCTATCAAACTCACCTCTTTTTCTTGCTCTTTTTAATCCTTCTTCTACCGAAAGATCTAGAAAAATAGTTAAATCAGGCTGAAAACCATTTAAACAAAGTTTAGATAATTGTTGAAGTTTCTCAAAGGGTAATTCTCTACCGCCACCTTGATAAGCAAAGGTAGATAACTCAAAACGATCACAAAGAACCCAAGCCCCCCTTGCTAATGCAGGTTTTATCACTTCTTCGACATGTTGAACTCTGGCAGTATAAAGTAAAAGAAGCTCAGATAAAGGATTTATGATCTCATCCCTATTTTTATCTTTTATTAGCTTTCTTAAATCTTCACCTAAAAGAGTGCCACCAGGCTCACGAGTGACAATCAATTCAGAAACCAAAGGCTTTAAATGATTTCTAATCGTTTGCATGGCAGTTGATTTGCCAGCTCCTTCTAAACCTTCAACAACGATAAATTGTCCTTTAATTGCCATGATTAGCCTTTTTTTGATATCTATAAACTGCTTTTTTCTGCTCATCATAGGTCGCTGAAAACTGATGAGAACCATCACCTTTTGCAACAAAATAAAGATAATTGGATTGAGCAGGATTGGCTGCTGCAAGGATAGCCTCTTTTCCTACCATAGCAATTGGTGTAGGAGGCAACCCTCTTTGAATATAGGTATTATAAGCAGATTTAATACTCATATCCTGATGAGATAATTTCCCTTGATATTGTAAACCTAAAGCATAAATAACAGTTGGATCCATTTGTAGCGGCATATTTTTATGTATTCGATTAACAATTACCCCAGCAATTAACTTTCTCTCTTCGGCAATCGAAGTTTCCTTTTCAACGATAGAAGCAGCTATTAGTAATTGATATGGCTCTTTATAAGGAAGATTATCACTTCGATTTTGCCACGCTTTGTCTAAAAATTCTTTTAATTTTTTATTAGCTAACAAGATTAAGCTTTTTGAATCGGAACCAGCATCGTAAGTATAAGTATCTGCTAAAAGTAGCCCTTCCGCATTCAGATAACCATTTTGTATAAGTTTCCAATTGGAAGAGACATAGGTTAAAAAGGGAGCATCTATGAGTTTACTGATTACTTGATTAAGAGTCGTACCTTCTATAATCGAAAATTTTTGCTTTAACACATCACCACTAGCTACTCGTTTAACAAATTGCTCAACAGTTTCGTCTTCCTTAGTTTCATAAACACCTGCTTTTAGACGCATAGTTAAATCCTGCCAACGCATCAACGTTAACAAGGTAGATTTGGATTGAATTAAACCTTCTTCTAAAAGCTTATTGGTAAATTGATGTGCATTGGTATTTTTATCAACAACAAAAATAACCGTTCTATGATTAGGCAACATGGGCTTCGTTAACAAAGTATAAAACTTTAAAGCCCATGGCGTTATAAGGAGTAAAGCCAGAACAAGGCAAGCTAAAAATAGCTTCCCGAATAAGCGAATTTGCATTTACACCCGCTTAAAGACAAGGCTACCGTTAGTTCCACCAAAACCTAATGAATTACTAAGAACATAATCAATTTTACGTTTCTGTGCTTCATGTGGAACATAGTTTAAATCACAGCCTTCATCAGGGTTATCTAAGTTAATCGTTGGCGGAGCAACCTGATCCTTAATAGCTAATACGCTGAAAATAGCTTCAATGGCGCCAGCAGCACCTAAGAGGTGTCCAGTCATTGATTTTGTTGAACTTACAGCAAGTTCATAAGCATGCTCTTTGAAAATTCGTTTTATTGCCATATTTTCATTCTTATCATTAAGATAAGTTGATGTACCATGAGCATTAACATAGTCAATTTGCCGAGGTAAAATTTTTGCATCTTCAATTGCAGCTAACATAGCACGCGACGCACCGTCTGCATCTTCATCAGGAGAAGTAATGTGATAAGCATCACCTGACATACCGAAACCTACAAGCTCGGCATAAATTTTAGCACCACGAGCCTTGGCATGTTCATATTCTTCTAATACTAAAACACCAGCGCCCTCACCCATAACAAAACCATCTCTATCCCTATCCCAAGGACGAGATGCTTTTTCAGGCTCATCATTTCTTTTAGATAAAGAACGAACAGCTGAAAAACCAGCTAGACAAAGAGGGGTGCAAGTCATTTCTGCCCCACCACAAACCATTACATCAGCATCACCGTAAGCAATCATTCGCCCAGCTAAGCCAATATTATGTGCGCCTGTAGTACAAGCAGTTACAACAGAAATATTGGGTCCTTTCAATCCATGACGGATAGAAATCTGGCCTGCTACCATATTGATAATGCCAGCAGGAATAAAAAATGGAGATACTTTACGGGGACCGCCAGCAACTAATTTATCTTGGTTATTACAGATAGTTTCAATGCCACCAATACCAGCACCAACTGCAACGCCAGCACGAATAGCTAGAGCCTCATCCATAACCAAGCCTGAATCAGTTAAAGCTTCATCTGCAGCAGCCACACCGTATTGAGTAAAGACATCCATTTTACGAGCATCTTTAAGCGGCACGTAATCTTCAATATTAAAGCCTTTAACCTTAGCCCAAATTTTAGTTGAATAATCAGTTGTATCGAAACCCTCTACAAGGCTTACACCACTTTTACCCGCCAAAATATTTTGCCAAGTTTGCTCTACATTTAAGCCAACAGGGGTAACCATACCCATACCTGTTATAACAACACGCCGCTTAGTCAACTCGATGCTCCTCAAACAATTAAGCTTCTTCTTTATCAAGGTTTGATTCAATATAATCAATAGCTTCTTGAATTGTAGTAATTTTCTCTGCTTTTTCATCAGGAATTTCTGTTTCAAATTCTTCTTCTAAAGCCATTACTAATTCAACAGTATCTAATGAGTCTGCACCCAAGTCATCAACAAAAGAAGCATCATTTTTTAAATCATCTTCTTTAACACCTAATTGTTCAACAACAATTTTGCGAACTCGTTCTTCTACTGTACTCATAACTTATGTTTCCTCTCAAGTTAAAAAAAAATTATGGCTAAGTTTATTAAATTATTTTAATAACGCAACCATTTAATTCATATACATACCACCATTTACATGAATAGTTTCACCTGTAATGTAATTACCAGTATCTGATACTAAAAAGGCAACTACAGCAGCAATATCTTCTGGTTTACCCATTCTTTTCATGGGTATTTGCTTTAAAGTTTCTTCTTTTACAATATCGGGTAAAGAATCAGTCATATCTGTTTCAATAAATCCTGGAGCTACCACATTAGCTGTAACGCCTCTACTTGCCATCTCTTTAGCTATTGATTTAGTAAAACCAACCATACCTGCTTTAGCAGCCGCATAATTTACCTGACCACTATTACCGTTAGATGCTACAACAGAACCAATACTGACTATTCTACCCCATCTAGCTCTAAACATAGATTTAATACAAGCTTTAGATAGTCGGAATATAGCATTTAAATTAGTGTCAATAACCTTAAACCATTCTTCATCATCCATTCTTAATAGCAAGTTATCTTGAGTAATTCCTGCATTATTAACCAGGATAAGAGGCAATTTATTTTCATCAGCCAATTTTGTCATTAGATTGTCAATAGCATCTTGTTCTGTAACATCCAGTGAAATTCCTTCACCTTCTAATTTATGCTCGGCAAAATAACGACTAATCTCTTCTGCACCATTTTCGGTCGTTGCTGTACCTATAACATATAGACCATCAGCAGCTAATTTTAAAGCGATAGCTTTGCCAATACCTCTGCTTGCGCCTGTTACCAAGGCAATTTTTTTATCCATTTCAGGCACTTTACACCTCTTTGATTGCTATTGTCACATCCGATAAATCGTTCAAACTTTGGACATCATTAACGCTCGTACATGATATACTACGTTCAATACGTTTGACGAGCCCATTTAAAACTTTTCCTGGGCCACATTCTACAATTTGTTCAATACCATTTCGTTTCATTAGTTGAATTGTTTCAACCCACCTTACAGGACTATAAAGTTGTTGTTTCAATAAAAATTTAATTTGCTCTACCGAGCTATATATACTCAAATCCACATTAGAAACAACGGACAATTCAGGCAATCTAAATGGTGCGCTTGCTAAATATTCTGCAAAATCTTCGGCTGCTGGCTTTAATAAATCACAATGACAAGGTACGCTTACAGGTATTATTTTTGCCATACGTGCACCAGCTTCTTCAGCTTGGGTCACTAATTTTTCAACTGCTGTTAAATGACCAGCAACAACCACCTGCCCAATAGCGTTATAGTTGGCCGGGCTTACTTTTTCATCATCATTAGAAATCTTCTCACAAAGGATTTCAACTTGCTCATCCTCTAAACCAACAACTGCAGCCATAGCACCTAAACCTAAGGGAACTTTTTGTTGCATTAATTGGCCACGTTTTGAAACTAGAAAAGCAGCATCAGCTAAATCAATAGCATTAGCAGCAACTAAGGCTGCATATTCACCAAGACTATGACCAGCCATTATTTTAGCTTGATGTAAACCTTGTTTTTTAAGAAGATTAAATACAGCTATATCTGCAGTTAACATCGCTACTTGTGTATATTCAGTCTGATTAAGTTGCTGATTAGCATCATTTTGTACTAATTGCCAAAGATCAAAACCTAATCTATCTGAAACTTCGTCAAAGGTTTGTTCAATTTCAGGATAACTTGCTGCAAGTTCCGCAAGCATACCAATAGTTTGAGACCCTTGGCCGGGAAAAATAAAAGCAGTATTTGTCATATTAAAAAAAGCTCCGGGAATAATCTAATAGCGAACTACCATTGCACCCCATGTAAGACCACCACCAAAGGCTTCCATGAGTATGAGATCACCTCTTTTAATTTTTTGCTCACGAACAGAATAATCAAGAGCAAGAGGAATAGAGGCAGCAGATGTATTTCCTTGATTTTCAATTGTAGTTATGACCTGTGACATAGGTAAATCTAATTTTTTAGCCATGGCTTGTATTATACGAATGTTGGCTTGATGCGGTATTAACCATTTAATATCTGATTTTTGTAATTGACAGTCAGCAAGAACTTCATCAACAACTCCACCCATCATATTGACAGCTAGTTTGAAAACTTCACTACCATTCATGCCAACAAAGGCATCTTTATTATTAGCATAATTTAATAAATAATTTTCGTCATGTTGAGCATGTAAAACAGAACCGATTACACCTTCATTTTCTGAGGCACTAAGCACAACCGCACCGGCTCCATCACCAAACAAAACACAGGTTTTTCTATCTTGCCAATCGACCGTTTTAGACATAGTTTCACTACCTATAACTAAAACATGCTTGACGCTTCCTGAACCAATATACTGTCTTGCTGTATTTATCGCATAGATAAAACCGCTACAGGCAGCACCTATGTCAAAAGCTGGGATGGGTTTTTTAATATTTAAAGCATGTAGTACATGGCAAGCAACGTTAGGGAAAAAATAATCAGGCGTGCAAGTAGCAACAATAATTAAATCGATGTCCTCTGCACTAATATTTGAAGCTTCAATCGCTTTTTTTGCAGCTTCCGCTGCCATAAAAGAAGTACTTTCTTCTGCAGAAGCAATATGCCTGCTAGAAATACCTGTTCGTGAAAAAATCCATTCATGGCTAGTATCTATTTGTGATGCAAGTTCATTATTGGATAATGAGCGTTTGGGTAAATAGCTACCAGTTCCATTTATATAGGCATTTTTCATAACAATAAGCCTTGATTAATAAAATCAGTGATTTGCTCTCTAACTAGCTCAATCACATTAGATTTAACCTGCAAAATGGCCTCTTCAATTGCATAACTAAAAGCAACTTCATTAGCACCACCATGGCTTTTTATTACTATGCCATTTAGGCCGAGTAAACTTGCGCCATTATGACGTGCTGGATCAAGGCGTTTTTTAACTTGACCTAAAATAGGTGATGCAAATATACCTATTAGTTTAGTACAAAAATTACGGTTAAAAGATTCTTTTAAAACTTTGAGCATTAATTTGGCAATACCTTCGCTCGCTTTTAAAGCGACATTACCAACAAATCCATCACAAACAACTAAGTCAACATCACCAGAATAAAAATGGTCACCCTCAACATAGCCAACATAATTTAATTGACTACATTCAGAAAGAATATGCGCAGTCCGTTTTACCTGATCATTCCCTTTGATTTCTTCAACGCCAATGTTTAATAAGGCAATCTTTGGACGCTCTTTCTTATCTATTGCTTGAATTAAAGCAGAACCCATTACGGCAAATTGAAATAAATGCTCAGCACATGAATCAACGTTAGCGCCTAGATCCATAACACGAGTTTTATTCTTTTTAGTAGGTAAATCAGAAATAATGGCAGGTCTATCGATGCCAGGAAGTGTTTTAAGAACAAAACGAGCCGTTGCCATAAGTGCTCCGGTATTGCCAGCACTAACACAAGCCTGTGCTCTACCTTCTTTAACTAAATTAATAGCAACGCGCATAGACGAGTCTTTTTTATTACGCATTGCCTGCGAAGGCAATTCATCCATAGCAACCACTTCGGAGGCATGAACAACTGTAAACTGACGATTTTGAGCAAGACCTAATTTTTTTAGCTGTGCATTAATTTGTGACTGATCACCAACTAACAAAAGCTTTAAAGCAGGATTATTTCTCGCCGCACGAACACAAGCGGGGATAACAACCTGAAGGCCATGATCCCCGCCCATCGCATCAACAGCAATCGTAATATTTTTCAAGCGAGCTTACTCTTGATCTTCGTATGCGTTGTTAGTTTCTAAAACTTTACGACCACGGTAGTAACCGTCTTCAGTAATGTGGTGACGACGATGAGTTTCACCTGTAGTAGGATCAACTGATAAAGTTGGGCCTGTTAAAGCATCGTGTGAACGTCTCATGTCACGTCTTGAACGTGATTTTTTATTTTGTTGCACAGCCATTGTATTACTCCTAAACAAATTGCATTCATAAACCGGGAATATTACCGATTTTTTGCCTTCAATCCAAGTGTTTATTGCATAAAACATCAATAAGTTTCATTTTTCCCTGCTAAAATTTCATTTATTTTATTATCACAATCACTAATTTCTTGATGAAAGGGAGAAACATACAGATGTAATTCATCTATAATTAACTCTTTCAAATCAACATGCCAATTAGAAGATACGATACATTCATAATGTTCAAGTAACTGCTCTGCTCGCTCATCACTTCTGCAAACAGCTAAAATTATCGAATTATCGTAAGCTAGATTGAACTCATCCATGCAACGCTGGCATGTAACAATTACATCCCCAGCAACATTTAGATTGACCAAATAAAAATCATCTTTATTTTCTATATTATAGGTTGCTGTAAGACGACAAGGAGCTTTAAGAAAAACGGGCAAACGTTCATCTAATAAAATAGATTCAGTTTGTTGACCATGTTTTACTAATTCGGACAAATGAAGCATATATCTAACACCTGAATGGTACATTTACCAAGCTACCAACTAATAAAATCTCAGACTTTTCACCTCTAATCATTACTGAGGCCTGAGGCTAAGACAAGAAAGGTAACTTCTTGATTTATATAGATATTAATCCCGACACACAAATTATTAA
>JAIUOG010000099.1 GCA_020161725.1 Pseudomonadota bacterium | reverse complement strand
AACTTTTCGATATCACCGGCTTCGCCGTGACCATGTTTAATACGGTGTAAAAGACGAACCAACCAACCTGTTCCTTCACGGCAAGGTGTACATTGCCCACAAGATTCTTCCATATAAAATTCGGAGATACGATAAAGCGCATCAACCATACAAGTAGTTTCATCCATTACGATGACAGCACCTGAGCCTAAGCCGGAACCTGCTTTTTGGATAGAATCATAGTCCATATCCAATTGCATCATGATGTCTCCAGGAAGAACGGGCATTGAAGTTCCACCAGGAATAACCGCTTTAATTTTGCGACCATCACGAACGCCGCCAGCAAGCTCTAATAAGGTCTTGAAAGGAGTACCTAAAGGAATTTCAAAGTTTGCTGGCTTATTAACATGTCCGCTTACACTAAAGCACTTAGTTCCACCATTATTAGGCTTACCTAATTTTAGGAACCATTCACCGCCCTGCTCCATGATTACAGGCACAGAAGCAAAAGTTTCAGTGTTATTGATCGTAGTGGGTTTTCCATATAAGCCATAGTTTGCTGGAAAAGGCGGCTTAAATCTTGGTTGGCCTTTTTTACCTTCTATTGAATTTAAGAGAGCCGTTTCTTCACCACAAATATAAGCTCCAGCACCAAGATGGTTATAGAGATTAAAATTAAAACCACTATTTAAAATATTCTCACCTAAAAGACCTGCTTTATAAGCTTCTTTTAAAGCAGCTTCAGTTCTTTCATAGGGTAGCCAAAACTCACCGCGGATATAGTTATAACCAACAGTAGCGCCCATTACATAACCAGCGATAGCCATACCTTCGATTAATTGATGCGGATTATTAGCTAAAATTTCTCTATCTTTGCAAGTACCAGGCTCACCTTCATCTGAATTACAAACGACATACTTTTGGCCCGGTGTATTGCGGTTCATGAAGCTCCACTTTAAACCTGTAGGGAAACCTGCGCCACCTCTTCCACGCAAAGAGGAGGTCTTTAACTCTTCAATTATTTGCTGTGGCGGAATTTGTTCTTTAAGAATTCGGCGCCAAGAACTGTAGCCGCCAACGCTTTCGTAGGCTTCGAGAGTCCAAGGTTTATCCAAATGAAAAGTTCGGTAACAGACTTGATTTTGCTTAACCATGACAACCACCTCTATCGTTCATCGTACTTTTCCAATACTTTATCAATTTTTTCAGGAGTGAGGTTCTCATGATAATCTTTATCAACTTGCATCATAGGAGCATTAACGCAAGCGCCGAGACATTCAACTGAGCGAAGTGTATATTGACCATCGTCTGTTGTCTCACCAAGTCTAATTGCTAATTTCTTCTCTAAGTAATCAACAATTTTTGAAGAACCACAGAGCATACAAGAGATATTCGTACAAACATTAATCACATGACGACCAACTTGTTTGTGTTCATACATCGTATAAAAAGAAGCAACCTCGTATACAGCAATAGCAGGCATTTGCAAATAGACTGCAACGCTATTCATTAAATCTGGCGTTAAGTGGTTATGCTCTTCTTGCACAATTCTTAATACTGCCATAACAGCAGATTGCCTTTCTTCTGCGGGGTATTTTGCAACCCAATGCTCAATCTCAGCCATACGCTTTGCTGACACCAATTGATGCAATAATTTAGCTGAATTTTCCGACATTCTGTTAACCTTTCAATGCGTTTTATGTTTAGCGATCAATTTCACCAAATACGATATCTTGGCTTGCAAGTATTGCTACTCCGTCTGCAAGCATATGCCCTTTCACCATTTCATCGAAACTGGATAAATGAGCGAAACCTGGAGCCCTAATTTTCATGCGATAGGGCTTATTAGCACCATCAGAAACAAGATAAATACCAAATTCGCCTTTAGGTGCTTCAACTGCTGAGTAGACCTCTCCTCGAGGTAGACAAAAACCTTCGCTGAACAGTTTGAAGTGATGGATTAAGGCTTCCATATCATGCTTCATTTCTTCGCGTTTAGGTGGCGTTACCTTGTGGTCATCTGATTTGATTGGACCCTGGTTATTTCTTAGCCATTCAATACATTGACGTACAATTTTATTTGACTGTCTTAACTCTTCCACACGAACTAGATAACGGTCATAGCAATCGCCGGTCTTACCTACAGGAATATCAAAATCCATCTTATCGTAGACAGCATAAGGCTGTTTTTTTCTTAAATCCCAAGCGACACCAGATGCACGTAACATAGGACCAGTAAAGCCCCATTGCAATGCCTCTTCTGGTGATACAACGCCGATATCGACTGTTCTTTGTTTCCAAATTCGATTGTCAGTTAATAAGCTTTCATATTCATCAACACATTTAGGAAAACGTTCAGTAAATGCCCATAAGAAATCAAGCAAACTACCTTCTCTATCCTGATTCATTTTCTCAACTTGACGCTCATTATGCCAACGAGAAGGCTTATACTGAGGCATAGTTGAGGGTAAATCTCTAGCTACCCCTCCTGGACGGTAATAAGTAGCATGCATACGAGCACCAGATACTGCTTCATAGCAATCAAATAAATCTTCACGCTCTCTAAAACAGTAAAGAAATACGGTCATAGCCCCAATATCCATTGCAACCGCACCTAACCATAGCAAATGGTTTAGAATACGCGTGACTTCGTCAAACATGGTTCGAATATATTGGGCACGAATAGGGACATCAACTCCCAATAATTGCTCGAGGGATCTTACATAAGCATGCTCATTACACATCATAGACACATAATCGAGTCTATCCATATAACCAATACTTTGAATATAGGGTTTGGTTTCAGCTAATTTTTCAGTCGCTCTATGCAATAATCCAATATGTGGATCAGCTCTTACAATAGTTTCACCTTCTAACTCAAGAACTAGACGTAAAACACCATGAGCAGCTGGATGCTGAGGACCAAAGTTAAGGGTATAATTTTTTAATTCAATCATGGCTTGCACCTGACTCTTCTTCTAAATAACGATTATCATTACGAATAACTTTAGGCACTAAAATTCTTGGCTCAATATTCACTGGCTCATAAATGACTTTTTCTAAAGTTGCATCGTAGCGCATTTCTACATGACCACTCAGCGGGAAATCTTTACGGAAAGGATGGCCAATAAAACCATAATCTGTTAAAAGACGACGTAAATCCGGATGGTTTTCAAATAAAATACCATATAAATCATAAGCTTCACGTTCAAACCAATTAGCACCCTTCCAAATTTCGTGCACTGAAGGAACGATTGGGTGAGCAGCATCAACAAAAGATTTAACTCTTAATCTAAAATTATTTTTAGTTGATAAAAGATGGTAAACAATTGCAAAACGGGGTTTTGAATAGGCATAAGCTCTTGCTTCTTGTTTTTCCACTCCACGTGAAAAACCACTTTCCGTTGCAGATTCAGTCTCCCAGTCATATTCACCGTAAAGTAAATAATCGACTGCACAGAGATCTATTAGTATGTCAAAAGCAAAGCCTTTATCTTTAGCAAGCTGAGCTAAAACTGATTTTAGGTTATTAGGCTCACATTCAAAAGTGACTTCGCCATAAGCAAGCTGAACTTCAGAAATTTGCTCTTTAAACTCCGAACTTAACTTGTCAGCTAATTTTTCTAATTTTGTCATCTAATAATACCTTAGCTCAAGCATCAATTATTTTTTTGCGGCGTATCTTATTTTGCAACTGAATAATCCCATAAAGCAGCGCTTCAGCTGTAGGAGGGCATCCAGGAACATAGACATCGACAGGCACAATACGATCACAACCGCGAACTACAGAGTAAGAATAATGATAATAACCACCGCCATTTGCACAAGAACCCATTGATATTACCCATCGTGGCTCTGGCATCTGATCATAGACCTTACGTAAGGCTGGAGCCATTTTATTACAAAGTGTACCTGCAACAATCATAACATCTGATTGACGAGGGCTAGGACGAAAAATAATACCAAAACGGTCTAAATCATAGCGGGCTGCACCAACGTGCATCATTTCTACAGCACAACAAGCTAGACCGAAAGTCATAGGCCACATTGAACCACTTCGAGCCCACCCAACGAGTTTATCAACTGAGGTAGTAACAAAGCCAGTTTTCTGTAACTCAGCAACAGCCATATTAAGATGCCTCTAAATTTTTTAGTTTAATAATAAGCTTGAATCCAATTCATCAAGCAAAACCCAAATGCATAAAGAAAATCGACTTTAAGATTTCCTAAAAAGCAAAGCTAAATTATTATTCCCACTCCAGGGCGCCACGCTTCCATTCATAAATGAAACCGACAACGAGAAGGCTAAGAAAAATCATCATGGCAGAAAAACCAAACCAACCAATTTCTCTTAAAACAACTGCCCAAGGAACAAAAAAAGCAGTCTCTAAATCAAAAATAATAAATAAAATTGCAACCAGATAAAATCTCACATCAAAAGGAATATGAGAGCTCTCAAAGGCATCGAAACCACATTCGTAGGGTGCATTTTTAGCATCCCCAGGGTTGTGCTTACCAAATAAAGAGCCTGCGCCTAGCATGACCAAGCCTATTACCATGGCAATCAGCATAAACACTAATATAGGAAAGTATTGAGATAGCATCATCTTGTTTTTGCTCAGGTTATATGGTACCGAAGGCCGGACTCGAACCGGCACAGCTTACGCCACCGCCCCCTCAAGACGGCGTGTCTACCAATTCCACCACTTCGGCTTATTGTTAGTTTTTATCTTCTGTTTTACTTTCAACAGGAACAGGGATAGTTGATTCTTGAGTTTTAGTTTGCTGAGGTAAAGCAACCTTACTTGCATGCTGGTATTGCGATGAAATCATGTAAGATAGGGATAAGCTTGTTGCAAAGAAAACCAGTGCCAAACCACCTGTTAGTTTAAACAGAAAACCACCTGTTCCTTGGCTACCAAAAACTGTATTGGAAGCACCAGAACCGAAAGCTGCGCCTATTTCTGCGCCTTTACCATGCTGGATTAAAACCAGGCCGATAACAGCCATCGCAACCAGAACATGAATAATTAAAATTAATTGATACATTTTAAAATTTCCAAAAACTGTTGTGCATTAAGGGATGCACCGCCTACTAAACCACCATCAACATCATGCATGGCGAAAAGAGATTCTGCATTTTTTTCATTAACACTACCACCGTATAAAATTGATAGCGCTTTAGCATCATCTTTATTTACTTTTGCAACCTCAGCTCTGATTAAGGAATGAACCTCCTGAACTTGCTCTGGGGTAGCTGTTTTGCCAGTACCTATTGCCCAAACAGGCTCATAAGCAATAACACAATTTGCAAAAGAATTGTCTTGCTTTTTAACAGCAAGCAATTGCCTTGTAATTACTTCTTCTGTACGGCCTTCTATCCGCTCTTCAAGCGTTTCGCCGACGCAAAGAACGGGTATCATATCATGTTCTTTTAGATGGTGGAATTTATCCTTAAGAAAAATTTCACCTTCTTTAAAAAGCTGCCTTCGTTCTGAATGCCCCACTAAAACATAGTTAACAGCATAATCAGCTAGCATAGCTGCTGATATCTCACCAGTGAAGGCACCCTTATCACAGGGATAACAATTCTGAGCCCCCCATTTTAAAGGGGAGTTAGATAAAAGACTGCTTACCAAGGGGAGATAAATTGCTGGTGGCATAATAATAACTTCAGCCCTGGCTGTTTGCCCTAGGCCTTGCGTTAGCTCATTCAGCAAAGACTTTATTTGGTCAATTTGACCATTCATCTTCCAATTTGCAATAACAATCTTTTTGCGCATTATTATCCTTTGAATTTCAAGGGCGAAATATATATCAAAGTGATATAAAATCCTAGTATTGAGTTAAGTTTTTTATCAATTCTCATTTATTATCTATTTTGTTGCCGCAATTATGTTGTGAACTTAGTTAAGGAAAACCCAGGTGACGGTCTTTAAGCCCACACACAGGCTAGTTGCCATTAACTTTCTTGCAAGTTATTAATTGCAAGAATTCAACGATAAAAATGTCGTTGAATTCTTGTTTGATTTTAGCCTTAAAAAAGTGCTTATTGAAAAGTATTCTCTTGTTGAAAAGTATTTTCTTGTAACTCTTCTGCCGTTAATGCACCAGCTTGTTTTAGAATTTGAATGATTGTGTTTTGAGCCTTTTTCTCAGTTTGAGTTTTAGGTTTCGCATTCTTTGCCCAATCTAATGCCGTTTTCGGATTAGTTTCCGATTGGCTATTAATATTAAGCTCAAGCTGATGCTCTAGTTTATGTTTTACTATTAGCTCAACAACCTCATGTCTTAATCCAAAAGAAGCTCGTCTTAGAGCCAATTCAAAATTATTCATCCGTAATGGGTCTAGAATGGCTTTATCATGGCATACTTTTAATACCTCATTAAGTAAGGGGTGTTCTTGTTTCCAAAGAAAATACCGGCGACATGCCCGCTGGAGTATAGACGCCGATTCTTGTATTTTCTCTTCACGAGCTTTTTTAGCAGCCATTCCTTGAGGAAGCCATGCATTATCGCATTGGCGTTCTTTTTTTTCATCGTTGAAAGCGCTTTCCACGCCCGCACTAAAGGAATTTTTTGATTCAATTAGTGCGGCTATAGGTTGATAAAAACCAATATTACTACGCTCATAAAGCGCCAAAAAAGGTAACCATTTTGCCTGAATAGGAACTAACAGGGGGGGGATACTTATTCCTTCCGGGAAAATATCTTGATAAAGATAATTGAATAATACTGGCCCTGTCACACAAATTACAGAAAGTTTCATGAGAGAAGAAAGAGTAAAAACAGATAAATCATTGGGTTTTATCTCAGATAAGCTAATCAAATATTGTCTAAAATTAAAAATCGTAGAATTATCAGGATATAAACGATGAAAATTATCCATTACTGATTGGATTTCAGATGAATTTACCATCTGATTTATTTTGGCATCAGGAGAAAAAGTACTCCAAGAAAAAGGTTCTTTGTAGCGTTTTATTATATTATCTCTAACATGTCCTAAAGAGCGTAGCGACTCATCAGATAATTGTGCCGGGATTTCAGTATTCAGGCTAAATGCTAAAAAATCCGTATTTAACATGAGCATTGCGCAGCGGCTAATAGTCGTACACTCTGAGGGAAACAGAACCGGGCCGCGTAGTAATAAGCGCTCTGCGTTAATCTGTGTTAAGGAAACACGAACGTCAAAATCACTGTATATGCCATACTTTTCAATTACTGGAGTTAAAAGACGCGTACAATCGGAAGCAGCCGCCATATTTCCCCCAGTTCCCGCAAGAGCCTTTTGAATTTCTGTCTCCGCACATGCATATAATTTTTGATCTTGGGGTTGTTGCATTTCAGATTTAAGGCTTTCAAATTCAACGGGAGTAATCTTATGTTGTACGCAAAACTGATTTAACTCTTGAATCGCCGTTGGTGAAAGACAGGTTGAACTGTAAATAAAAGACAGTGTTGCAGTGGGATTATTTTGACGCATTTCAATAAAGCGTAATTGATCTTCAACCCCTAAATAACTATCAGGATTAGTGCTAAACCAAATTTTATAGTATCGAGTAATATCAAATAAATATTGTGGATCTTGAGGATTAAATTTTTTATTAAACATTGAAATCACACACAAAGAACTTATTTTAATCACCTTGAATCATATTTGCAATATCTTGTCCCTTCAGCGCTTTGCTACATCCGTGTTTAGCGCGCCAAGAGTCATAGTTTCAATTATTAAAGATTCAATATTTTTCCGTTAGCAATTAAATTAATTTCCTGACTTAATTGCTCTGCTTGGTTTTGCACCACATCCCTATCTTGTCCTTCAACCATAACTCTTAATAAAGGCTCTGTTCCTGAAGATCTTAGCAATACACGCCCTTCACCCTTTAATTTGTCGGATAAATCAGAAACTAATTGCATTACCTTAGAATTAGTTGCAAGCATGGGTGCATTATCAGCTTTAATGTTAATTAAAGTTTGTGGGAATAGTTGAATATCTTTTGCTAATTCTTCTAAGGTCTTTTCTTGTTTTACCATACAAGTTAAAACTTGTAGGGCCGCAATAATCCCATCGCCTGTTGTTGTTTTATCTAAGCAAACGATATGGCCAGATGACTCACCACCTATTTTCCATCCTTTTTCTTTTAAAGTTTCTAGGACATATCTATCACCAACTTTGGTACGAATAAAAGGAACATTCATAGCAGCAATAGCTTTTTCTAGACCATAGTTACTCATTAAAGTACCTACAACTCCACTTAATAAACCTTTTTGTTGTCTATCTTTGGCAATAATATAAAGGATCTGATCACCATCGACTAAATTACCCTTAGCATCAACAAGGATAAGCCTATCGCCATCACCATCAAGAGCAATACCAATATCTGCTCCTGTTTGTAAAACGAGCTGCCTCATCGATTCGGGTGAAGTCGAGCCACAATTTTGGTTAATATTAAATCCATCAGGGTGATCACCCATGGTAATCACGTGAGCATCTAATTCAGCAAATACTTTTGGCGCTATATGATAAGTCGCACCATTAGCGCAATCGACTACAATTTTTAGGCCAGTTAATCGGGTTAGCGAAGGAATAGTTGATTTACAAAATTCAATATAACGACCAGGGGCATCACTAATACGACTAGCCTTCCCTAATTTTGAGGAAACAACCGTTTGTAACGGTTTATCCATCTCTGCCTCAATAGCCAATTCAATTTCGTCACCTAACTTGGTACCATCGGCTGAGAAAAATTTGATTCCATTGTCTTCAAATAAATTATGCGAAGCGCTAATTACAATACCTGCATTAGCATGCAAAGTCTGTGTAAGATAGGCAATGGCAGGAGTCGGCATTGGCCCTAACAAACGAACATCAACACCCGCAGCAGAAAGGCCTGCTTCTAAAGCAGATTCGAGCATATAGCCCGATACGCGCGTATCTTTACCAATAAGTACTTTTTTACGCTTGCCATTAACTAATACCCGCCCAACAGCCCAACCTAATTTTAATACAAATTCTGGATTTACATTGGATAAACCAACTTGGCCTCGAATACCATCTGTACCAAAATATTTTCGTTGACTCATTGTCGTGCTCCCGCCTTATTTTCATTCGTACCGTTTATGGCTTCCAGCATTCGGAACGTT